>JACDAY010000110.1 GCA_013695195.1 Blastocatellia bacterium
TTAAAGTCGTCGGTTTACGCTGGTGGATTATTGGTCTGGTTTTTCTCGCCACGCTGATTAACTACATTGACCGGCTGACGCTTTCGGTTCTCGCGCCGGTGATTACCAAAGATTTGGGTTTATCGAATACCGAATACGGCGGTATCGCAACGTGGTTTTTGCTCGCTTATACGATTAGTCAGGCACTTTCAGGCAAACTTTATGACCGCATCGGCATTAAAAAAGGATTTACGGTTTCGATTGTCGTCTGGTCGCTGGCGGCAATGGCTCACGCCTTAACAAGAACTTTAGGCGGTTTGAGCGCGGCACGGTTTGTTCTCGGTTTGGGCGAAGCCGGAAACTGGCCTGGCGCGGCAAAGACGGTTGCCGAATGGTTTCCCGTCCGCGAACGCGCTTTCGGAATGGCGATTTTTAATTCGGGCGCGGCAATCGGTTCAATCGTCGCTCCGCCGATTATTGTCGGGCTGACCGCTTATTACGGACACTGGCAGCCGACTTTTCTGATTACCGGCATACTCGGCTTTTATGGTTGATCTTATGGTGGGTTTTTTATGATTCGCCGGAAAAACATAAATGGTTGACCAATAAAGAACGGGTTTTGATTCAGGAAGGCGACGAAACCGGAGCGTCCACAGAAATGTTGAAACCGCGTCGAGTTGGTCGAGTTTGCTCGGTTACCGGCAAGTCTGGGCGATTGTTTTGGCGCGTTTTCTCGTTGACCCGGTGTGGTGGCTTTACATAACCTGGCTGCCTTTGTATCTGGCGAACGTGCGCGGTTTTGACCTCCGGCAAATCGGGTATTTCGCCTGGGTGCCGTTCGTGGCGGCGGATGCTGGAAGTTTGTTCGGCGGCTGGTTTCCGGTTTTTTGATTGGACGCGGCTGGTCGGTTGACGCGGCGCGAAAAGTCGTGATCGCTTTTGCCGCGTGTTTGATACCCGCCGGAATCGCGGCGGCGTTTGTGAGCGATTCGATGCTTGCGCTGGCTTTAATCGGCGTGGTTCTGTTCGGTTTTCAGGTTTGGATTAACAATGTCCAGACTTTGCCCAGCGATTTCTTCCCGAAAAAAGCAATCGGTCGGTGGCGGGTTTGGGCGGCACGGGCGCGGGCATCGGCTCGATGATTTTTATTTTTTCGACCGGCTGGGTGGCTGATAATTTTTCATATACGCCGATTTTAATAACCGCCGGACTGCTTCCGATAGTTGGAACGGTTGTTTTATTCGCGCTGTCGGGCAAGATTCAAAAAGTTTCATACAAAAACAATTTAGCTTGAGGAGATTATGCAAAATTATTTTGATTTTTCAGGAAAAGTCGTGCTGGTAACAGGCGCGTCGAGCGGCATCGGACGGGCGACGGCGGAACTTTTCGGCGAATGCGGGGCGACGGTTGCCGTCAGCTATTTACGTAATCGGGCTGGTGCGGAAGCGACAGTCGCGGCAATTTCCGGCGGGGGAAACAACAGCAACCATTTTACCCGCAAGCGACGGCACGAGTGCGGTAAGCAGTGTCGGTGTCGCCGCGCAAGTGAAAGCGTTGGCGGTGCAAGCCGATGTTACTAAAACTTCGGAAATCCGCCGGATGGATGCTTGCTCCGACAAGTTGCTTTGATCGCACAAATACGGCTGTTTCACAACTGCAAACGGGCAAAATTGATTGGCAAAAGATTTTCGGCTCGGAAAACGGCTCGCGCTGGTTTCACACGGGCGGAATTTTTTCCGGTTTATCGGAAACAACAACAGAGGTCGCACTGGAAGCGATGCAGAAAGCGCGGGAAAACGGCGCGATTGTTTCTTACGATTTAAATTATCGCGATTCGCTCTCTGGAAAATGCGCGGCGGGCGGGCGGAGGCCAATCGAATCAACAAAAAACTTCTGCCTTTTGCCGATGTAGTTTTCGGTGTTCTCGATTTTGAAGCGGAATTCGCCGGTTTTGACGCTGAAAAATTTCAGCAAGTGGCGGAAAAAATGCAAACTGAATTTCCCAATCTAAAAATTATCGCCACCACTTTGCGCGAAGTAAAATCCGCAAGTTTGCACAATTTGAGCGCGGCGGTTTTCGCGGGCGGCGAAGTTTTCAAAGCGCGAGATTACGAAAATGTCCAAGTATTTGACCGCGTGGGAAGCGGCGACGCTTTCGCGGCGGGCTTCATTTTCGATCTTTTAAACGGTAAAGACGCAAAATACGCTTTGGAATGTGGAACGGCGCATGCTTGTTTGGCAATGACAACGCCGGGCGATAATTCAAGGGCGCAGCTTATGGAAATCGAGAAACTTATTCGAGGTGACGGCTCGAAGGTGATTCGGTAAATGTTTTTCTGGAGAAATGGAAAAATCGCAAGTTCTTGAAAAAATCAGAGAAATCGGCATTATTCCCGTTATACGCACTGTATCGACAGGGGAAGCCCGAAGAGTTATCAAGGCAATTCTTGCGGGCGGCGTTGACGTTCTCGAAATAACGATGACGATTCCGGGTGCCATCGAATTAATTGAAGAACTCGCACGGGAATTAAACGATGATAAGATCATCAATGCGGGAACTGTTTTAGATCCTGAAACGGCACAAAAATGTAACGAAGCTGGCGCAAATTTTATCGTCAGTCCATTATTCGATGCAAAAGTAGTTTTGTGTTGCAATCAATCTTCGATTGCCGTGATGCCCGGTGCATTAACTCCGAAGGAAATTTTTACCGCTTGGCAAAATGGCGCCGATCTAGTCAAGGTTTTTCCAGTTAATGCAATGGGCGGAGCGCATTATTTAAAGGCCGTCAAGGCTGTTTTTCCGCACATTAGGCTCGTCTCGACCGGAGGAGTGAATTTGGAAAATGCCGCCGGTTCATGGAAGCCGGAGCATTTGCCGTCGGTATCGGGAACGAGTTGGCCAGCGGGGAGTCTTCAATTATCACCGAGCGCACCCTGAAATTACGCTCAAAAGTCAAAGTATGATTTGAGACGGTAAAACATGTATAGACGATTTCGAGAAAAAATGCGGAAATTTATATTGACGGCTGTTATGGTGGTTGGAATGCTCAATCAATTCGCGCCGGCCCAAGTTTCAGGTTCAAGCAATCCTGTTCAAACGCCAAAGCGTGAAGTCACGATTACGATCGATTGCTCGGGATATCGGCCTTTTTGACTAGTGTGCCGGCGATTTTCGCGCACGGCGGCGAGGATCACGGCGACGCAAAACCGAAGAGCACAGCGAACACGACCGGAACGCTTTCGCATGATGACGGGTGTACTCTACCTTCCTTTATTTTTTAATCTTTAATCTTATGTAAATGGCAAGCTAAAAATGCTTGTCATTATTTGTTGCAGTATTCAGGACGATTAGCAATCAAAGACTAATGGCGTTATAGCTGCAAAAAAGAAGATTTTCAATTGTATGCCACACTACCGAAATCAGTTTTTCGGGTATGCTAAAATCCAAAAAGGAATATTGAAACGTGGTTGGTAGCAATATTTTTCTTTATGGCAGTCGTTTAATTTTAGCTTTTTCTGAAGCTATGTGGCCGCCCAGCGGTTAGTTTTTAGACGAAAAAGCAGCACGGAATCAAAGTGTAGGATTGCCAACCATAGTTTTGATTCCATGCTGAGTTGCTTTCACCCTGCAAACGGCAGCCCGTCCGCATTCCTATCTATAATATCAATTGATTATATTTTCCAAATATTCTACTTCCCTGCATTGCGCCTGTATAAGCTGTTGGTCATAGCACTTTTAATACTGTTATAAGACATATAAAGAATATCGGTCAATGGTTATTTAGAGGATATGCCTTCAGAAGGTTTATTTCCGGTGTTAAACGCGCGTTTAAGGGCAACCCGACGTGCGTGGCCTGAAATCTAATTCCCCAAGGAGATTATCTTTTAATGTACAACATTTTTTCGCACTGCAGCAAGCTGCTTTTATTCACTCTTGCCATTACGGGCTACACTTTTATGACAAACAATATAGTTTCGACGGGTTTTGCCCAGGCAAACGCCGACGGCGCAGGGAATCCGTTACTCGCGAAATGGGAAGGGCCTTACGGCGGAACGCCTCCGTTCAGCCGGGTTAAAGTTTCGGATTTGAAACCGGCTCTTGAAGCCGCGATGGCCGAAAATTTAACCGAAGTCGGCCGGATCGCATCCGACAACGCGGTTCCGAATTTTGAAAACACGATCGCTGCCTTGGAGCGTGCAGGCAGTGCGCTCGAACGCGTTAGCGCTGTGTACGGCGTGTGGAGCGCAAATATGAGCGGGCCGGATTTCCAGAATGTCGAACGCGAAATGGAACCAAAACTTGCTGCACTGTCCGACAAGATCACGCAAAACGAGGCATTGTTCAAACGCATTGAGACGGTTTACAATTCTCCCGAAAAGACGAAACTTACCCCCGAGCAGCAGCGCCTAACGTGGGTTTATTATACGAATTTCGTGCGCGCGGGTGCCCGGCTTAAACCCGCTGAAAAGTCCAGACTCTCACAAATCAACCAGGAATTAGCCGGCCTGTTTACAAAATTCAGCCAAAATTTGCTTTCCGAGGAAAACGACCAATATTTAACGTTGAAGAGCGAAGCCGATCTGGCAGGGCTTTCACAGGCTCAAAAGGACGCTGCCGCCCGTGCAGCAGCATCAAAAAAGGTGGCCAGCGCCTGGCTTATCACGAACACACGTTCGTCGATCGATCCGTTTCTGACATATTCTGAGCGGCGGGACCTGCGTGAAAAGGCCTGGAAAATGTTCATAAACCGCGGCGACAACGGAGATGCAAAAGACAACAATTCGACCATAGCCGAAATTTTACGCTTGCGTGCGGAGCGGGCAAAACTGCTCGGTTTTAAAACGCACGCCCATTGGCGTCTGGAAAATACGATGGCGAAAACGCCTGAACGCGCCATGGAATTGCTCGAATCCGTCTGGGCGCCGGCAATCGCCCGTGTCCGCGAAGAGGTCGCGGATATGCAGGCTTTGGCCGATAAGGAAAAGGCAAATATCAAGATCGAGCCGTGGGATTATCGTTTCTATGCCGAAAAGGTGCGAAAGGCACGCTACGATCTCGACCAGAGCGAAGTGAAGCAATATTTGCAGCTTGATAAGATCCGCGACGCGATGTTCTGGGTCGCGGGCGAACTGTTTAACTTTACATTTACACCAGTAACAAATGTGCCGGTTTTTCACCCGGACGTTACAGTCTGGGAAGTTAAGAATAAAACCAGCGGCAAGCATGTCGGATTGTGGTATTTCGACCCCTATGCCCGCGACGGGAAACGATCTGGCGCCTGGATGAATGCTTACCGCGATCAGGACCGGATGGACGGAGAGATCACAACTATCGTTTCGAATAATTCTAACTTTATCAAAGGCGAGCCCGATGAACCTGTACTAATTTCCTGGGACGATGCGATTACGATGTTTCATGAGTTCGGGCACGCGCTCCATGGCCTCTCTTCAAACGTAAAATATCCGAGCCTTTCGGGAACGAACGTCGCCCGCGATTATGTCGAATTCCCTTCCCAGCTTCTCGAACACTGGCTTTCGACGCCCGAAGTCCTGCAGCGGTTTGCCGTGCATTACCAGACCGGAAAGCCGATCCCGCAGGCTCTTGTCGATAGAATCGAAAAGGCTTCGAAGTTTAACGAAGGCTTTGATACCACAGAATATCTCGCCAGTGCTCTTATCGATATGAAGCTGCATCTTGCAGGAGATAAAAAGATCGATCCGGATGCATTCGAGCGCGAAACGCTTGCCGCGTTGGGTATGCCGAAGGAATTGGTTATGCGTCACCGCACGCCGCAGTTCGGGCACGCATTTTCAAGCGACGGGTATTCAGCCGGATATTACAGCTACCTTTGGTCGGATGTCATTACGGCGGATGCTTTTGAGGCTTTTGCCCAGGGGAAAGGACCTTATGACAAGACGGTCGGAGAACGCCTGCGGAATAATATTTTTTCCGTCGGGAACACGATCGATCCGGCAGAAGCATACCGCACATTCCGTGGCCGCGATCCTCAAACCGAGGCTCTTATGAAAAAACGGGGTTTTCCCGTGAAATCATCTACAGGATCTGCAACGGCGCCGGTCGGAGGGAAAGACAAGAATCGTTAGAATTAGAACCGTAATTCCAGCGTCCAGCATTGGCGAACGGGACGCTGGAGTTATGATTTTTTACCTTATTTAGCTTGGATTCCCAGATTTTTCATCCGCCTGTATAAATGACTCCGGTCGACGCCCATTTCTTCTGCTGCTTTGCTAACATTGCCGTCAAATTCCGCAAGCTTATGCAGTATGAATTCTCGATGATAAGCATCGGTTGCCGCCTTGAATGATGGGAAACGAAAACTGGAGGCGGGTTTCCCACCCGAAATTCGCGGTACCGGAAGATCATCGGCCGTAATTTTCTGCTTGCCTGTCATAATAATAATGCGCTCGATCGTGTTCTTGAGCTCGCGCACATTCCCGAGCCAAACATGATTTTGCATTGTATTGACGGCGTCTTCGGTAAAAACTTTTGGCTTTTTCCCATTCTCACGCGAGAATTTCAGGTTGAAATGCTCTATGAGCATCGGCACGTCTTCGAGACGCTCCCGGAGTGGCGGAATCTGAAAAGGAATTACATTCAAACGGTAAAAAAGATCGTGCCGGAAATTCCCTTCGTCGATCAATTCTTCAAGCGGCTTATTCGTCGCCGAAATTACTCGAACGTCCACTTTCACGGGCGTGTTGCTGCCTACCGGCTCAAAACGCTGCTCTTCCAAAACCCGCAGCATTTTCGCTTGAACGCGGGGTGACATATCTCCGATCTCGTCGAGAAAAAGCGTTGCTCCATCGGCAATTTCAAATTTTCCTTTTTTTGCAGTTGTGGCGCCGGAAAAAGCTCCTTTTGCATGTCCGAAAAGCTCCGATTCGACGAGTTCTTCAGGTATAGCTGCGGAATTTATCTCGACAAAAAGCGACGCCTTGCGTTTTGATTGCGCGTGAATTGCCCTTGCAACTAGCTCCTTTCCCGATCCGCTCTCGCCCGAAATCAGAACACGCCCGTCCGACGGAGCAACGATTGAGATCTGTTTACGAAGCGCCCGCATGCCGACCGATTCGCCAACCATAATATATTCCACGGCCAGATCTTGCAGCATCTGCACATTGACGCGTTCGAGCTCACGCTGGCGAACTGCGTTCGTTATGGTAACTATTATTTTTTCCAGGCTGAGTGGTTTTTCTACAAAATCGAATGCTCCGAGCTTCGTAGCTTTCACAGCCGTTTCGATATTGCCGTGGCCGGATATCATTATCACAGCTGAATCGATTCCGTTTTCCTGCAGCTTCTTGAGAGTATCCAGCCCATCGATGCCTTTGCCAAGCCAGATATCCAGCAAAATGCATGCAAAATTTTGTTTGGCGATGATGTCAAGGCATGCTTCGCCGGACGCGGCGGTTTCAACGTTAAAACCTTCGTCTTCTAAAACTCCCCGAAGCGTTTCGCGGATTCCGGGTTCGTCGTCAACAATCAAGACAGAATTTTGCATCAAGAAAATCTATGCGGCAGCCGGTATTTCTATTATAAATTTTGCGCCTTTCGGCTGGTTCGCAACGGCTTTTATCTTCGCGTGATGTTCGGCAACGATGCGTTGAACGATCGCCAATCCTAAACCAGTTCCGCGCCCTTTGGTTGAAAAATAGGGTTGAAACAATTTTTTAAAATCGCCAGGAGCGATGCCATTACCGTTGTCCGAGATTTCAATAACAATCTGGCCCTGATCGGTGTCGTTCTTCGTTTTCACGACGATGAGTTTCTCATCCTGAGATTCTTCAAACGCCTCGATTGCATTTTCAATCAGATTTACAAACACACGTTTTAACTGTTCGGGATCGACCAACGCATTGGGCATGCCGCTGGCTAAATCCGACACGAATATCGTTTCGGCCACACGATCTTCGTAAAGAATCAGAACATTGCTAATGATCTCGTTAATATTTCCTGTTTCAAGCTGCGCGTTCGGCAGACGCGCGAACCTGGAAAACTCATCTACCATGGATTTAAGCGAACTCACTTCTCTCAATATATTCGCGGTCCCGTCAATTATCACTTGCGCCGTTTGATCATCAGTAGAATAAAATAATCCACCCGGATCAGATAATTCTAATTTTTTCTCGCCATTATTTGAGATCCGGAACTTAAAACCTGGAACTTGTGCAAAGCGTTTTGCTATACGTTCGGCTGAAAGCTGAATCGGCGTTAAAGGATTTTTAATTTCGTGAGCCATCCTGCGGGCGACTTCCTGCCAGGCGGAGGCTCGTTGGGCTGCAATAAGCTCGGAGAGGTCTTCGATTACCAAAACTGCTCCGTTTTCATCGCGCAGGGCTGTCGCAGTCAATGCCACCGGCAAATCCTCTCCGGTTACGGCGGTTCCAATAGTTTTATCAATTTGAAGCTCTGTTTGCTCTGTCGCATGCCCGATTCGTTTCGCTCTGGAAATTATCCTTTCCATTATATTACGGTTTTTTTCACTAACCAGATTTTCGAGACGGGCCATGGTAAAATTTGCGCCTTCGAGTTTAAGTATATTTATCGCTGCTTTATTTATCGTACTTACGCGATTATCTAAATCGAAAGAAATCACCCCGGTTGGCAGAGATTGGAGAACAGTTTCGATGTATTTTTGCCGCTCGATAAGCTCGGCCGAGTTCTCTTCAAGCTTTCCGGACATCTGGTTAAACGTGGAAACCAGCAGTGCAAGCTCGTCCTCAGCAAGAACGTCGACGCGATGGGCGAGGTTGCCCCGGGCAATTTCATCGGCTCCTTCGGCTAACGCTTTAATAGGCACGGTTAAGCCGCGTGCGATATAAAAAGCCGTCCATGTCGAAGCGAAAATCAAAAGAAAGGTCAAAACGCCGAGCGTCAAAAATCCAACCTGGCGGATAGTGATCTGCTCCTCCTTCAAACGGTCGAATTCTATCAGAGAGTTCTCAACCATGCCGCTCACACTGTTGACGTCGCGCATTTGCGGCACTAATAGAAGTTTTCTGCCGTCTGCCATAGGTGCTATTGCGGCGTCGAAACCCTTTCCGTCCTGCATACCGGATTCGGTGATAGCACCGGTAAGAATATTCGCCAAAGTAAGCTCCAATTCCGCTTTCTGTTCCGGATTGAGAGAAGCTTCACTTTTGATGATTGATTTATTTTCTTTAGAAAGAATTTCAACAAGTGTCAGATTTCCCGCTTCGGCGATTGCCCTGAGATCGGCGTCCGAAAATTCCCGACTTTCCATGTTGGAGGCAAGCATCATCGCGGTTTCATGAAGCCTGTCGGCCTGTTCCTGAAGTGCTTGATTTTCTACTGCGCCTACTTCACGAACGACATTCTCCGGGATTTGCGTAAACCAACGATCTAAAGCCCGGTTCATAAAGAGATACGAGAAACCTGCCATCGCAATAATCGGCAGAAGGCTGATCGCAGCAAAATAAAGGAAAAGCCGTGTCTTTATCCGGGAACCAAGCTGAAACGCCCGCCTTTCTCTCGCTAATTTTATAATACTGCGTAGGAAAATAAAGCCGAAAATTACGAATGCGATAAAATTTAGTGAAGAAAGAGCGTAAAGAAGTAAAGTATCGCTCGCCGTATCGACGGAAAAATCTTTCCAGAGATTAGATGACTGCAGGAGAATTAGTACGGTCAGAAAAACGAGCACTAAAATACCCAAAATCCAAGCCGATAAACGGCGCTGTTTTTTAGATGTCCGTTGTTTCACGAAAGTAAGTTTAACACAATTCCGTCGCCGTTTTTCCGCTCGTTGTCAGTTACGGCCCGATTCATTAAACTCGTAATAATTTATGACTATCAAACAGGTTTTCTTTAACCAATTCGAACGATTGCGCAGCGGTTGGCGTTTTATGATCTTCCTCGCCGTGTTCATTTTTATAAGTGCTGTTGTCGGCTCCGCTGCAAAAACATTTTTCGGTTTAATATTTCCCGGGTATGCCACCGGTTCGGCCGGTTTTCTTGTTGTTAATGGGCTTTTGTCTCTGATTGCAGCACTCTTTATCGGCTGGCTTTGCGGAAAATATCTCGAAGGCCTGCCGTTTCGTGCTCTTGGAGCGTGGTTTACAAAGGGCTGGCTGCGCAATCTGGGCGTTGGAATTGTTGTAGGCTCGGCAACATTAGGATTGGCCGTTCTATTCGCCTTAATCTCAGGCGGTTTGAGTTTTCGGCTCAATTCAGGACAGCAGAATACGGCGATCTTTCTCACATTGGGGTTTTCGTTAGTTGTTTTCGCGGTCGCAGCGGCATTCGAGGAAACATTTTTTCGCGGGTATATGCTGCAAACTTTTTCGCGCTCCGGCCTTGCGTGGCTCGCAATATTGCTGACTTCAATTTTCTTTGGGATTGTTCATCTGAATAACCCGAATGCCGGTCAGATCTCTACAATAAACACAATACTTGCGGGCATATGGTTCGGCGTCGCCTACTTAAAGACACGCGATCTTTGGTTCGTTTTCGGAATGCATCTGATGTGGAACTGGACACAGGGAGCGATTTTCGGAATCGAAGTCAGCGGACTGACGGATATTACGACGCCGGCTTTGCTGGAAGAAATCGACAGAGGTCCGTCGTGGATCACTGGTGAAAATTACGGGATAGAGGGCGGCATCGCGTGTACGATAGCTTTGATCATCTCAACCGCATTGATCTATTTCCTCCCTTTCCTTAAACCGAGTCATGAAATGCTTTTGTTGACTAGTGCCGAAACTGAATCTGAACTTTAGTTTGCATCTTTCACTAAAATGCGAATAAAGTTTGCGTTCCTAAATAGTCTGAATCTTAAATGAAATATCGACTGCCTTTGCAGAATGCGTTAGGCGTCCTACGGAAATCAAGTCAACGCCTGCTTCAGCGTACGAGCGCACCCTATCAAGCTCCATTCCGCCGGAGGCTTCGATTAAAACCGCCGGATTAAGATTCCGGGACATCTCGACTAGCTTGGCGGCTTCGTCCGGGGATTGATTATCAAGCATCACGATATCCGCTCCGGCTGTGATCGCCTCTCGAAGTTGCGCCCAATTTGTGATCTCGACTTCGATCTTATGCAGGTGGCCTACTCTTTCCTTTGCAGCACTAACGGCTTCGGTGATGCCGCCGGCGAGAGTAATGTGGTTGTCTTTGATTAGGACTCCGTCGTCAAGACCCATTCGGTGATTTTTCCCTCCGCCCACTGTAACGGCGTATTTTTCCAGCAGCCGCAAGCCAGGCGTTGTCTTTCTTGTATCGACGATCTGCGCCCCAGTTCCCTCGACCGCTTTGACATACTGTCTCGTCAACGTCGCGACGCCTGACATTCTCTGCAAGAGATTTAGTGCAACTCGTTCGCCGGTAAGCAAAACATCCGCCGCGCCGATCAACGTCGCAAAAACGGTTCCCTCTTCGACCTCATCGCCTTCGTTAAAGCTCGTTTCAATCTCCATGCTTTCCGCATCGAGATTAAAAAACACAGCCTCGGCAACCTCAATTCCGCAAATCACAAGATATTCCTTTGCGAGAAATTTGCCCCTGCCGCGTACGTTGGGGTCAACGGTCGATTGCGTCGTAATATCGCCGCGGCCAATGTCTTCGGCAAGAAATTCTCCGATATTTGCTAAAACGTCTCCGTTATCCAGCCAGTTCATAAATTTTTGTTTGATATACGCAAAAAGATGCGGAAAGCACGTTTCCGCTCCGGTTTTTTAAGTCGCAGTGTAAAAAGAATTATCTTTCAATGCAACACTAAACGCAATGTATTTCAAAAAAAGTTTAGGCTTCTGTTTGATTGCTTCGTTAATGCACAGTAAGAAACAACTCCACGGATGCTTC
>JACDAY010000122.1 GCA_013695195.1 Blastocatellia bacterium
ACAAAGCCGCTACCTGCAGCGGATGCCAGGACGGCCGATCTTTCCGACGAAGATGAAGTCGACGGCGACGAAGCCGAAAAAGTCGAGAACACCGAAAAACCAATTATCGTGGGAAACCGCCCTGCAAAACAGGTTATTGCGGCACAGCCCGCACCAAAAAAACTGGTCCAGAAGACCGCTCAATCTAAACCATCATTTTCACCGGTCGTGATCACGTTCGACCGGAGCGGAGCGGAAAAAGCCACCCGTCCGCGCATCGTTAAGAATAAGTAGAATAAAACGCATTCCCGGGGCAGGTTTCAACAAAAAACATCGCAACAATTCCGCTCGAAAGGAATGTTTCGATGTTTTTTGTTGCGTTTACCGAACTTTTTAGCTTGACACAAACGCGAATTCTGCGTGATTATTTACCATTCGGAATGTTGCATGCGGCGGATTTCTTTTTAAGAATTTTCAGTTTATATTCGTCTGAAATATTAGCAACGTTTTTTTTGAGCGTATCATCTGAACTTTCGCAAAACCGTCGGTATTTTCTTCGGTTTTCCGAAGTGAGAGGTTTTGAGAATTTACTACCAGGTGGAGGAAGATTTTAATGAAAACGATTTTTAGATTTTTAGGTTTGGGGCTTGTATCGACGGCGGTCGCCGCGGCAGGCACGACTGCCGGATATGCTCAGGATCCGTGCGCGGATGTGGACGGCCAGACGGCCGTATATACAAAATTTACCGAGGCTTTTCCCAAAACGACGATTGCCGACCGCAAGGTGGCCATAGAGGCGGGAAAACAGTTTATCGAGAAATACGGCAGCTGCGAAACCGTAAAGGAACAATCGGATTACCTGAAAGCAGCAGTGCCGAAGTTGGAAGAGCTCGTCGTACAGGAAGGAAACAGGATTAAGACGGCGTCAATGTTCGCACGTTTTGACTCTGGTATCAACAGCGATAACACAGACGAGATCTATGCCGCCGGTAAGGAGATTCTTTCCGCGCAGCCCGACAATCTCAATATTATTGTCCCTCTCGGCGTTGTCGGCATGTACAAGTCGACGAATGAGAACAACTACAAATATGCCGACGACGGAATCCGTTACGCAAACCTGGCATTGTCTAAAATAAAGAGCGGAGCAGTATTTAACAAGGAGCTTAAGGGCGCAAAGTCAGTGGGAGCTCTAAAGTATGAATATAATAAACAGGATGCGATCAATGAATTGACTTATACGCTCGCTTATCTAAACTACTACGCCAAAAAAGATAAGAAAACCGCCCTTCCACTCTATTATGAGTTGTCGCAGTCATCCGGCGTGTATAAGAATGATCCGCGTATATACGGGACCATTGCCGACTACTATGTCGAGCAGGGCGCACCGGTCGGCGAGCAAATCGCTATCGAGATCCAAAACCGAAAACCTGATGATACGGCTGAGGTGCTTGCGCAAAAGGAAGCGTCGATAAAGGCCAAGATCGCTCTTTTTAACGCATACACCGAGCGGGCACTCGATGCTTACAGCCGGGCACATAAGGTTGCAAAGAGTGATACGCCGGCTGCAAAGGCTTACAAGGATAACCTTTACAAGATCATGCAGGGCTTATACAAAAGGCGTTTTGAAAAAGATGCCGGACTAGATGCATATGTCGCGTCAACTATTGCAAAGCCTTTCCCGAATCCGACGGCCGCGGTAACCCCGGTTTCTGACCCTGAACCTGCAACCACCACCGGTTCTCCGGCGGCGGTTGTTACAAAACCTGTTTCGTCGGCGACACCAAAATCTTCGCCGGACTCGTCAGCTCCACTTAAAACACCGGCGGTAACTACAACCGCGGTTAAAGCAAAGACTGTTGTGAAAAAGCCTGTTGTAAGAAGAAAGGGAACGCGTTAAGTTTGATTGGTGTAAAATCTAAAAATCGGCCGGGCGTTTATTTTATATGCGTCCGGCTTTCTTTTTTTTCACAATCTTCATAAAATTATTACGACAAAGATGAAAATTGCTGAATTGGAAAATTTGCTCGGCTACAAGTTTGCGAACCCTGCTTTGCTCGAACGCGCCGTTACGCACCGCTCGTGGGCTCACGAAAATCTGCCGGGCGAAACCGAAGAGAAAATTCGTGAATACGAGAATGAATCGCTCGAGTTTGTCGGCGATTCGGTGCTCGGGCTCGTCATCGCGGAGCAGCTTTATACAAAGCACCCGTCGCTTACCGAAGGCGATCTGACATTGATGAAGCATAGTCTCGTCAGCACGACGACGCTGTTCAAGATCGCCAAATCGCTTAACCTCGGCAATTATGTAAGAATCGGGCGTGGCGAGGAAAAAACCGGCGGACGCAAGAAGCAGGCGATCCTTGCAGATACTTTGGAAGCTATTATCGCGGCTGTCTTTTTCGATGGCGGATACGGTGCTGCCAGCTCGTTCATTTGCAGCCTATTCTCCGGCGAGATGGAAAGCGTAACGCCGACGAGCTCGCTGGATTATAAGACTTTGCTGCAGGAAACGCTGCAGGCCGAAAGGCTGTCGGCACCGGTTTATTCGATTGTAAAAACCGAAGGCTTGCCGCATGCGAGGACATTTTTTGTCGAGGCGGCGTGGAATACAGGGAGGTCACAGGGCACGGGCGGCTCTATAAAATCCGCCGAAATGATGGCCGCAAGCGAGGCTTTGAAGACGCTTCAGCTGCAAAACCGCAATACGTCGAAACGAAACGATTAATATGTCCGTATGCTAATCTATGCATTTATGATTAATGACGAAACCAGGGTGAATGAACAAATTAACGCCGAACAAAAGCCCGTCGGCCCACCGAAATCGATTTTTCGTGAATACTTCGAATCATTTGCCGTAACGCTGGTTATGGCAATTTTCGGGATGACCTTTATTTTGCAGGCCGTAACCGTCCCGACGGGCTCGATGCAGAATACGATCCTTGTCGGCGATTATCTGCTAGTGAACAAATTCATTTTTTCCCCGGGTGGACGGTCGCTTCCGTTTTTGCCGCAGCGTGAGATTCAGCGCGGCGATATTATCGTTTTTAAGTACCCTGGAAATAAGACCGACCCTAGAAAGGACAGCTCCCGCGGCCTCGTGCCCTATCAGATCAATTATGTAAAACGTGTTATCGGCCTTCCCGGCGAAACCGTCGAATTCAGGAATAATCAAGTCTTTATTAACGGCCAGCTGCTGCCGGAACACCGGGTGATCGGGGATTCGGACGACGATCAATCGGCTCTTGAAACATCCGAGATCAGAGAGCGCCAGCCTGATGAAAAGTACAGCGTTTACTATTCGGAAGACACGATGAAATTTGCCCAGGCGGGCCGCGGATTTTCAAACCGAGGCTACGAATTCGCAGTGCCGGGAAAGGCGTCGGTCGTACCTGACGGCCACTTTTTTGTGATGGGCGACAGCCGCGATAACAGCGAAGACAGCCGCTACTGGGGCTTCGTGCCACGGGAACTGGTGATCGGCCGTGCGATGTTCGTCTATTGGTCCTGCGACCGCGGGGCATCCAACGGCGATTTCTTCGGATGCGTAACGCATCCTCGTTTCGATCGCATCGGAAAGTTTGTAAAATAGTCCGAGTTTCTTTTTGCCCGCGAAATACGCGGAACACTCGAAACAAGAGCAAGTGGTAAAAGTTTTTTCGCGGCCTTTCGCGCATTGCGCGGGCATTTTTTCTTAAACTCGGTTTAACTGGTAACTTGGGTTTAGAATCAGGTTTTTTTTAACCACCCATCGCCGACGGCTCCGGCCGCCATTTTCATTGTATGAAACTCAGGATCAGCGACGAGGTTTCGGTAGCACTCCATTTCGATAAACCCATCGTCGCTCTTGAATCGACCGTCATCGCGCACGGCCTTCCGCATCCACAAAATATCGAAACTGCACTAAAGCTTGAAAGCATCGTCCGCGAAAACGGCGCTGTCCCCGCTACAATCGCAGTTTTTGACGGCGAGATATGTGTCGGTTTAGATCAACAACAAATCAAGAAGCTCGCAACTGAAAAAAATATCCGCAAAATTTCCCGCAACGATTTGTCAATAGCCGTCGCTAACAAATTAAACGGGGCGACGACCGTAGCCGCAACAACTCTGATTGCTTATAAATCGGGAATTAAAGTGTTCGCGACAGGCGGGATCGGCGGCGTTCATCGCGGACGCGAACGCGATATTTCGGCCGATCTGCCGGAACTTTCTAAGACTCCGATCATTGTCGTCTGCTCGGGCGCAAAGATCGTTCTCGATTTACCAAAAACGCGCGAATGGCTGGAAACACACGGGATTACCGTACTCGGCTGGCAGTGCGAAGAAATGCCCGCCTTTTATTCGCAAGCGAGCGGACTGACAGTTGACGAAAGGGTTGAGGATGCAAAAGATGTCGTGAGAATCGCGAAAGCACGCGACGAATTGGAAATGATGAGCTCGATTCTCGTTACGGTTCCTGTTCCGAAAGAATTTGAGATCAATGCCGTTGAACTCGAGAATTTTCTTAATGACGCACTCGCCGCGGCCGAAAAAGAAAAGATCGGCGGCAAAGAGATCACTCCATTCTTGCTCGCCCGGATGTCGGAAAAAAGCGGCGGAAAAACTCTCGCGGCGAATATCGCGCTTTTGGAAAATAACGCAAGAATCGCCTCTGAAATTGCGCGATCAGTTTATTAGCACGGAGCCTCATGAAGAGGCGGGGGCAAAGCCGCCCTTCCCGACCTGCGAGGTTATTTGAGTTGAAGGCCGGAACTTAACTTGTAATATGTTCAAGTTGATTTTCAAAAGGCCTCAAATAAAAAGGCAGTCAGAAAGGGTTGCTTGCACCAGCTCTCGATTTCGGCTACTTCGCCGCAGTCTTTTCCATTTTGAGCTTTAGGGTATCAAGGCGTTTTTGCGCCTCGGCTGCTTCCGCGGACGCCGGATATTTTTTTACGATTTCCTTCCAGCTCGCTCCGTCATAATGAAAAGTCCTGGACGGTGAATTGAACAGGAATAGAATTCCGAGTTTGCGATAGCGGTCGATGCTTACGAAGTTGAGATAATAGCTGTGCAGCGGCGCGGCCGAAGCGGCCATTTCGCGGCGGCTGAGCCTTGAGTTCGCGTCTTTGGAAAGCTTTGCGCAGGTCTCTTCGAGCAGATCGCCGAACAAAAGTAGAATTGAGGGGCGGAATTGCGAATCTGGGTAAATTTCAAGAAAATTCACCGCAAGCTCTATCTGGTCAAAACCGTCGGAAGCCTGAACCAGCCGGGCAAGCCTCTCTTCGTCGCCTGTGCGAAACTTGCCGAAAAGCGCGTCGGCCTGCACCCACCCGGTATTATTAGGCGGTGCCGAAACGCGGTAAAACTTTACGCCATCGGCGTCGGTAGCTCCGAGAATCTGCACCTTTCGGCCGCGCCGCATCCGCTGAACTGATTCCGCGAACAAGCTCGGTTTCATTCGCAACACTGACAATGTTTCGTCCATAACAATCGCGGTCACGCCAATCTCCCGGTGCTTTTGGGCGAAAGCCGCTCTGCCTTTTACCGTTGGAGCGAGCCGTCGTTTCTGCGCATCAACCTCTGCCGTACAAATAAGGCAAATAAGAAATCCGACTAAAAGGATTGAAAGTAGGG
>JACDAY010000139.1 GCA_013695195.1 Blastocatellia bacterium
AAGCACAGGAAAGCGATCCCGCAAAATCTCTCAAACAGATAGTAAATGAAGCCCTGCGTCGTGGCTTGCGATCCCCAAAAATCACTGAAAAGAGAAGGGAATTCAAACTGATCACTTATCCGATAGGTTTGCGAAAAGATCTAAACTTCGACAATATCGAGGAGCTGCTTGACATTATCGAGGGCCAAAACCGGAAATGATCCTACCCGATGTCAATCTGCTGCTTTACGCTCATGACCAGAATAGCGAGTTTCACGCACAGGCTGCGGCCTGGCTCAAGTCTATTCTGTCAACCGAACAGGTGTTCTTTTCCTGGCATACCGTTACAGGATTTTTACGCATAATTACAAATCCCAGAATATCACTTAACCCGCTGACAATAGACCAGGCTATCGAGATCGTTGGGTCTTGGCTGGAACCGGACAACTCGCATTTGGTTTTTCTGGAAAAAAAGAACTGGCCGCTATTTTCGTCTATGCTTACTGAAGGACAGGCGAGCGGAAACCTTGTTATGGACGCCCATCTTGCCGCAATGGCGGCCGCCTGCGGAGCAAAACTCGCCAGTACGGATCGCGACTTTACTAGATTTCCCGGAATTCAACTCATAAACCCTATCAAATCTTAGTTGCGCGCTCCAATACTTCGGTTTTATCCTACTCGCCTCGATTTTGTCGATTTCAAAAATCTGAACGAGCTTCTTCGTGAAACAGCATACAGGAAAAACTGCAAATATGTGGCTCGATAAACTTTTTTATCTTGAAGATTTTAAGAAGCTGGACGGGCAGATTGCCTAACGACCGGGCATTACCCCAGAGGATAAATGACCTGTCGATATTGCACTTCCGCTGTAAGCACTTCGTGTCGTTGGGATTGGGTATCTATTTGTCTACGAACCGGCATTCGTTGGAGAAGTTCGAAGATCGACTCCCAATGCTCGGAGCAATTTGATTACGGTGTCATACCGCGGCTTGGCACCAGGCGAGAGCGCTTTATAAAGGCTCTCGCGGCCAAGGCCTGAGTCTTTTGCAAGACGACTAAGGCCGCGAGCCTTTGCAACATCTGAGATCGCGGCAAGAAAAACATCGGGATTTTTATCCTCAAGGGCAGCGTTAAGGTATTCTGCGATCACTTCATCATTATCCAGGTAATCGGCTGCATCAAATGGCATGATTTTTTTCATAATTCAACTCTCCAATTCTCGTAAAATTCTTTTAGCTTCTCGGATGTCTTTCTTTTGCGACGATTTGTCTCCGCCGCACAAAAGCAGATAGACAATTTTTTCTCTGCGGCAGTAATAAACGCGGTATCCAGGACCGACGTAAATTCGCATCTCAGATATTCCTTCGCCAATCGATTCGCAATCACCGAAATTTCCTGCTTCGGCAGATCGGATTCTGGCAAGAATGCGAGCCTTGCCCACCTGATCACGCAATTTCTTTAACCAATCATCGAATTCTTCCGTTCGCAGAAAGGTATTCACAAATATAGTGTATCCAAATGGATACACTATTGCAAGTGTAATATTTTAAGTAAGGCTTAGTTACATCGATAGCTTCATCTCGACTCTTCCAACGACATCCCCGCGCAGATTCTTTATCAGCATTGGCGAAAGTTCGGGCAAATCGTCACGGGAAAGAATTCCGATCTGTTTCAAAACTTCAACCGCTACGACGGGCCGGGCACGTTTGTCGTCGCCGTCTTCAATTTTTTGAGCGATTCCCAAGCCTTGTGGCCTTTTATCATCCGGCAAAACTCCACAAAGCCAAACTCCGTCCGCGCCGACCTTTGAGATTATCTTTCCGGGCGCCGCCTGCATTATTAAAGTATCGAGCCGTTCCGTGCCGCCGATCAGCTCCGGAAAATTCATCATCGCCGAAACGATTCTACTGGAAGCAGCTCGCAACGTTTCGTCGAAGCTCTTCGGCGGGGAAACTAGATCGACAAAACTTTTCGCCATCGCAGAAATCGGCATCGCAAAATTTGGCACCGCACACCCGTCGATCCCGATCTTTATTTCCGCGGCCGGAATCCGTGTAAAAACTGAAATGGTTTTAAGAATCGCCTGCTGGACCGGATTGTCAAGCTGTTCATAAGACCGGATATCGGCACCGATGTGTTTGGCCAAAGCAAGCATTCCGATATGTTTGCCGGAGCAGTTATTGTGAAGCTGCGTCTGCTTCTCGTTATTTCGAAGCATGCTTTCCGCTTCGCGTTCGTTAAACGGCGTGTGCACGCCGCACCGCAAATCGCTTTCCGCCAAGCCGACCTTCGCCAGCATTCGGGCCGCGATCTCTACGTGAATTTTTTCGCCGGAATGCGATGCGCAGGCCATCGCAATTTCATCTTCCGAAAACCCGAATGCGTCGGCCGCGCCGCTCGTGAGTAATGGAATCGCCTGAAAAGGCTTACAGGCGGAGCGAAAAAAAGTGACGGTTTCCGGATCGCCAACGCTCGTGAACGTTTTCCCGTCTCCGTCGAGAATAATAAGGTGTCCGCGATGGATCGATTCGACCGTTTCGCCGCGAATCACTTTGGCCAGGATTTCAGCTTCCATATGCGGTTTTCAGCATTTCACGTGCGTTAGCTCTTGAAGCCTCAGTTATCTTTTCGCCGGCAAGCATTCTGGCAACTTCCTCTATCTGCTGCTCCTTATTTAATTCGCGCACGGCGATCGTCGTCCGGTTAGTTGCAATGTCCTTTTCGATCAGAAAATGACGGTCGGCCTTGGAAGCTATCTGCGGCTGGTGCGTAACGCAAATAACCTGATGATTTTGCGCCAGTTTTTTTAGTTTTAAACCGACGGATTCAGCGACCCGGCCGCCGACACCGGCGTCAATCTCGTCAAAAACGGATGTTTTTTCATCTTTCTCTGTTTTCACGATAGTTTTCAAAATCAGCATTAGCCGTGACGCTTCGCCGCCGGACACAACCTTTACCAAAGGCTTAGGCGATTCGCCCGGATTCGCTGAAAAGAAAAATTCCACACGGTCAAACCCTCGTGCGGTAAAGAACTTGTCGGAAATACCATTTTGCCGTTCGGCTTCTTCCGGAGCATCGATTCTTACTTCAAACCGCGCTTTTTCGAGAGCCACGGCTTTCAAATCATTTTCGACAACTTTTTCAAATTTGGGCGCGGCTGACAAACGCAGGTCATGAAGCCGTGACGCCGCTTCCAAATATTCAGTCCGCGCAAGCCTCAGCTTTTTGCGCAGTTCTTCCTCATGAAACTCCGCTGTTTCAATATTTTCGAGCCGCTCTTCAGATTCTTTAAGATGCTCCAAAACCGATTCTATCGAGCCGCCGTATTTTCGCGTGAAGCGGGAAATTTCAGCCAACCGGTTTTCGATCTCGTCGAGTCTTTCCGGTGAAAATTCGAGACGGTTGCGAAAGTCTCTGATTGTTATTGCCAGGTCATCGAGAATCGCCTGTGCTGATATCACGCCGTCTTTATATTCGCGAAATCTCGAATCATATTCAGCAAGCTCGTCGATCTTTCGCCCGGTCTTTCCAAGCGTAGTCATTGTGGACTCCGTGTTTTCGTAGAGCAAAGCATAAGCGTCCTCACTCAACGTCGAAAGTTTTTCCACGCTATTCAACCGCCTTTTCTCTTCTTCGAGCGTTTCCTCCTCGCCAATCTGTAAATTCGCTTTTTTTATCTCGTCCACCTGGAACCGCAAAATATCAAGAAGCTGAAATTTATCGGCCTGGTCTTTTTCAAAAGTTGCGAGCTCCGCACGTATCGTCGCCCAGTTCCTGTAATCTTCCGCTACAATTTGCCGCCGCTCGTTCAAATTTGTATATTCGTCGAACATTTCCAGATGTGCCGCTGCGTCCAAGAGCGCTGCATGTTCACCCTGCCCGTGAATATCCGCCAAAAATCGCCCAAGTTCTCTCAGAAGAGTATTTGTTACCAACTGATTGTTTACAAAAATTCGATTTTTCCCGTTCAATGAAAGGTGTCGGCGCACGATCAGGCTGATATCTGACTCGTCATCCAGCTCAATGCCGCTTTGATCACAAATCGCCCGCAATTCCAGGTTTGCCCTAAGCGAAAAAAGCCCTTCGATCTGCGCGGACTGTTGTCCGTTTTTAATTAGTTCGGATGAGATCTTATTTCCAGTCAGAGCCCCTAGGCTGTCAATAACAATAGACTTGCCAGATCCGGTTTCGCCTGTAAGGAGGTTCAGCCGCGGTCCAAATTCGATTTCGATTTCGTCGATAAGCGCAATATTTTTAACTTTTAAGAAAGTTAACATAAAAGTAGCACCAGTTTGGGCTGCTCAAATAAGCCGTTGACAGTGCCTATACTGCCAAGCTTCACTTTTGTCGGATTGAACACTTCGGAATAAATGATAGATGATAACTGTAAGCTAATAACTTTTGCGTCTTAGCTTTGAGTTCATTTTTTCTGTATAACACCTTCGCCCTTGATCCATTTCCCCAGCGAGAAAATCGCATCAGGTGGAAATTCCTTTTCTAAATCCGCAGCTGACCAATCTACCTGCCGGCTTTTACGGTAAAACAAAAGCTCGCTGAAGTTTCCCGTTCTTAACGGTTGGAACCGCCCGACAACGTTAAAGTCCTTCGCATCGTATTCTTCCAGCCCTGCAAATGCCGACAGATGGCCGATCTGCCGGACAAACGCAGGCGAGGTCAATTCCGCCCGCCGCCGCTCAAAATTTACAGCCATATCCGCGGCTAAAACGTTGTGAGGCTGCGAGGTGCGATCGACAATAGAAGCGTTGCGGAAGATAAAATTGAAAATCCGGCCAGAGGCATTGTTCGGAAGAGATTCATAATTTATCGGGCTGACAGATTTTTCCGTGTTGTCGCCCAAAGATTTCACCGCCGTAAGAAATGCTATAAAATTCATTTTTACAAGAAACATTTCGTCCCTGCCGTGAAGTGCTCCCGTTTCGATCAGGATCGCGGGTGTTCCCCAAGCCGAAAAATTGTCGCCGAATGCAGTCGGAGCAAAGCCATCGTCGTAACGGCCGATATGGCCCGGAATATAAGGATGCAAGGCGGACACCATTGCCGAAGCAAGCCTTTTGTTGCGTTCATGGCCTTCGCTTGTAGTTTTTTTCTCATCACCGTAAACGACCAGAAACGAGATAGCGGCCTGTTTGTTCGTTTGTCCGGCGGTTGTCAGCGCGTTTTGATTGTGGAGGTTGAAGCCGATGTCTGGCGACCAATCGTCGCGAAGCTTTTTTAAAAGTCGCGCTTCCGGGGTTTTGAGATCAAGGGCGTCGCGATTTATATCAATTCCCTGCTCATTCCGCCGAACATACGCTTCCGCGCCGTCGGGATTCAGCATTGGCACGGCCCGGATCGTCATAACCTTTTCAATATTTTTCACCCAATCCTTGTTCCGGTTCTTTTGCAGAACGGTAAACATGTCGATGAGAGCGGATGTCGCGGTCGGCTCGTCGCCGTGCATCTGCGACCACATAAACACTTTTAACGGCCCCTTGCCGAATTCAATCTGGTAGATCTCCCGATCTGAAAAGCTGCGCCCTGCCTCCACGACGTTTACACCGAGTTTCTTCAGGCCGTCCAGATAATTCTTCAGGTTTTTATGGCGAACATTCGACGGAAATATATTTGAAATGTGTTGCTTTTCCCAAATTTTACCGAATTCGGCGGCGGTTTGAGCTTGCATGTTTATCGATAGAACCAGGAAAACAAGGGCGAATAGAAACGCGATTTTCATAGCACTAAGATAAACCGTTTGTGTGATTTACAGCAAGTTTTCAGGACGGTGTTCAAAGCAGGCTGGAATCGGGGAAATTTTCTTAAGCAAGATAATTTAGTGAAGATGAAAAGTTCTCATAACACATTCATCTTTCTACCTTTATCCGTTTTATTATGTCAGCAGCTTAATTCTAGCTGCCAGCCCGGAGGCCCCGTAATTTTACTTTCCCCCTGTTTTTATGGCGGGCGATAATGTCCTGCCCGTTTTTTCCGCATAACTCTAAGAATTTTCCCCAACAGTTTTTATTGCAGTTCTTGTAACGCCGCGCGCGCTTTTTCTGCTTGCAGCGGATCGAAAGCCGGATTTATCTTCAATGCATTTTGCAAATACCCGACGGCTTCAGCTTTGTTTCCCAAATCTTTTTCAATCATTCCGGCGTGAAAAAAAAGTTTCGCGTCTTGCGTGCCAAGCCGTAAAGCGTCTTTTATAGCAGCTTGCGCCTCATTTAATTTTCCAGCTTTTAATGCCGTCCAAGCCAGCGCGTCCGCGCCGTAAATATCGCGCCGCATTTCGTATTCCCTGGCGGCGAGTCGGTATGCTTCTTCCGCTTTGATATCGTGGTCGGCATAGAAAAGCGCAAGTTGACGGTTGTAAAGCGCACCGTTTAATTCACTCAAGCGTCCGATTTGTTCGACTAATTCATATTGTCTTTTCGCGTCTTCTTCGCGCCCCGCGAGCTTGTATAAATCGCCAAGCGCGGCAATATAATTCGGGTCGGGCAAAAGGCGAACGGCCTTTTCGTAATGTTCGATTGCGCCCTGCAAATCGACGCGAGCCGCACGAACGCGCCCAAGCGAAGCGATTGCGCGGTAATAATCAGGAAAAGTCGTCAGCGAATCTTGATAATGTTTTTCCGCGGTTTCGTAATTGCCAACAGAAAGGGCGGTTTCGCCCAACTGCCAGCGCAGCCAGGCCACAGTTTCGCGGGAAGCCGAGGACAGATTAAGTGCAAGCGCCAAAGCTGTGACGAAATGCTTTTGCGCGGCTTGATTGTCGCCGCGAAGCTGCGCGAGCCGTGCCTGTTTAATTTCGCTGTTAGTAGTAAAGCCTTTGTCAATCTGCGCCATTTTTTGATACGCGGCAATAGCCTTGTCATAATCGCCCAATTCTAATAAGGCATCGCCCAGCATACCTTGTGGATAACTTTTGCCCGGTTCCAGTTCAATCAATCGAACCGCGTGGTCGCGGGCGGCGGAAAATTCGTGCGCGGCAAACTCGGCTTGGGCGAGCGCGGCAAGTCCGCCGGTGTTTCGCATATCCGGCACGGAGTCGAGCGAAGCGCGGGCGGCGCGAAACGCCAAATCGAGATAAGCCACATCGCCCGTTTCGCGCAAGCGTTGGAGATAAAAACCGGCGAGTTTGCTGTTCGCGCTAAAATCTTCCGGGTCGCTTTTGACACGCTCTTCAAGAAAGCGGATGGTTTGTTCCTTCGCTTTGTCGTCCGAGGCAAGCGGCGATGCGGGCGGTAATGCAAATGTCGTTTCGCTGTCGGTCGCGGCGGCGTTGCACCCGCTCATTATCAGCGCGGCAAACGCCACAAATATCGCGAATAAAGTGAATCCGGATTTTAGTGTCCGCATAATTTCAAAAGATAAAGAACGAAAGAAAAGATAAAGATTCACTGCTGCATTCATCAATTACCTCATCCTTAATCAGATAATGCCGCGCCGAAAATTAATAACCTTCGGCGCGGGCAGGAAACGAGAAAATTACAAGCGTAGTCTGGTATCCTTGTCGTTGACGCCGTTCGGATTCGGCATAATCTGCGGCGCGACGAACGGGAACGTATTACCGAACTCGAATTCATTGCCGTCAACAAAATCGCCTAAAGGCGCTCCGTTGTTAATCAGCGTGAAAGTCGCGTCGGCCACGTCGTCCTGCAAGCGGCGACCGCCTATATTTGCAGCACCTCCGTTGGGATTATTGCCGCCGCCCGGTCCGCTGTTCGGAACCGTCAGGTTGATGCGCAGGATATCACCGCGCACCTGAATCATATTCAGGAGCATGGTAATGTTCGCATCGTTCGTGCCGAAATTACGCAGCGACTGAATGATGTCTGCTCTAAACCTGCCGCTCGCGTCGTCCTGCGTCGTCGCGCCATTGTATTCGTCTTTGCGCGGGGCGGGAATCAAACCGTTATTGACGAGCGGGAGGCCTTCGCGGTCAACGGTAATAAAAGGACCAAAACCGCTAACCTGGCCGTCTTCACTGACGATTTGCACGCGTTGACGCTGCGTCACTCCGTTTAAGCCGATTTCATTGCCCGAAAGATTTCTAAAGTTCCTTCTGCCGCGCAACATTGCCGCCGGAACGCTGACGGCAATCGTCAAAGTGTTGAAACCGGAGTAAGTGTCGCGCCCGGCGCCTTGATTTACTCCTGCGTTTCGAGCCTGAAGCGGAGCCGGACCTTGATTGTCCGCATTGGGATTTGAGCCGTCGGGGGCATTAAAACCGGCACGATTCGCAAATACCTGGCGATTTGGATTGCCTGGATTGCGAATCGATGACAGAACGAAACGGTTCGCGGCGGTGTTGTCAAGGAAAAACGGGTCGTCCGTTATACCGGCAAAAAATCTTATTCCGGTGCGCTGATCCGTCGTTACGTTTAACGCCGGCGGCTCTATGTCATCGGTGTCCGCCCCCTGCGTCGGCACATTTGTCGGAGCGTTGAATGGGCCGAAATCTCCAAACGGTCCTCGCCCGGTGTCAAGCGAAACAGTTGCGATCTGCGGTCCGGTTTCACGACCGACTCCGCGCGTAAACCTGACATCGAGAAAAGCATCCGGATTCGCGTCGCCGGTGTTTTCAATCTCGAATCTGTATCTGAGATTATGGTCAAAAAGGGCTTGGCCGATAATCTCGGACGAAATAAGAAACGGGTTTATGGTCATCACCATCACGACTCTCGAGTTGTCATTCGGGTCGAGAAAAAGATACATGTCGTTGATATCCGAAGCGTGGTCGTTAGCCAGCTGCGGCCCGTCGATATGGTCGGATGCGCTGGTGCGCAGCGGCGGTGTTAATTGAAACGTCAGCACGAGCATCAGCACAAGTGCGATAAACACAAATTTCTTTTTTTTTCTAAGAATCATATTCCCTCCCTTGTTAGTTATTAGAAATCGACAAGCGATTTCAGTTTGTATCTGCAAATTTTCATCTACAGAGATGCTTCATTCAAGTTTTATATAGTGGCAAATTTATTAGTTTTTCCATCAAATTCAACGGCCTAAAAAATTAACTTTCAGCATTATTTGTATGCCGAATTCTTCCTACAACTTTGTAATAGACGAATGGATAAATTTTAACTTCCAGTCTTCTGTCCGCTATCAGACTTCACTCAAAAAACTATCCAAACGCTCAAAAACTAATGCCCGAATGCACGGCGAATTGGACTGAAGTAAATCTGGTACGGTCGGGACGGCGTTCCCGGCGCACCGGAAAATCCGCCTCGATAAAATAGTTGGTTTTCTTCGTGAGTTTAAAGCTGCGCGAGACGAGCGGGGTGAACCCGTAGCTTCCCGTCCCGACCTCATAAGCGGCACGCAACCCAAAACCATACTTCTTATAATTATAGACAACGCCCGGATGTATGAGAAATCTGAAATCCTGATTCGACGGCGTGTTTATTATCGGGACGAACTCAAAATCGAAAGCCACTGGACTGTCGGTTCTGACGATGAGGGCGAAGGGGAAGCCAATGATAAAATTTTCCGCAATAGTCGTCGTCATGCCGTTGCCGCGTGTCACAATCGGAATCACGATTCCGACGTGACCGCCGAATCGCGGTGGTTTAGCTTCCGCTTGCTTCATGATTTCGGCATCCTTTGCGTCTTTCGCTATTGTGTCATCCCGCTTTTCTCCGGTTGCCTGTGATTCGTCGGTGTTTTGCGAAATGGTTTGAGCCGACAATATTGCCCCAAGCAAGCCAACCGTGAAAATCAAAAGCAGACAGCGGATATGCAACAAGTTTTCAGCATACTTCATGGATATTTTCCTCATAATATTTTGCGCTTCATGCGGCAATAGCTCGTAATGTTTGCCTTGCCACATCAGCCTGTAGAATGTCGAACGAGGACTTATTTTTAGTGCAAGCCGCAGATGTTTGACGGCATCGCATTGATTGCCGAGCCCGGCAATCAATGCGATTTTTTTGTGTTCATTTTACCTCCCTTGTTCATAAGTGACAGCCTGAATTGGCTTTTAACGATCAGGCAACCGATTCGGCGCGTTGCCGTTTCGCCCGGCGGTCCAATATTAAATGCTCCGTTTTTTGGAGCAAATACCCGCGTCAAATCTTGACTGCCGCTGGCGCGGGTATAATGTCTGTAAG
>JACDAY010000142.1 GCA_013695195.1 Blastocatellia bacterium
AAGATGTTTTGGCTAATCCGGTGATAGAGGATTATAGGGTGGAGATCGTTAATTAGCTACCGGTTGTCAGTGGTCCGTTGTCATTGTCTGGGTAAAACCGGGATGATTCACGCTGACAACCGACAACTGACTGCTGAAAACTGTTTATGAAATACGGTGTAATAGTTTTTCCCGGCTCTAACTGCGATCACGATGCTTATCACGTCGTTTCAAAGCATATCGGGCAGCCGGTAGATTTTATATGGCACAAGGAAACCGATCTGAGGAGCTACGACGCGATACTGATCCCCGGCGGATTTTCCTATGGCGATTATCTTCGCGCCGGGGCTTTGGCAAGTTTTTCGCCGGTTATGAATGCCGTAAAAAATTTTGCGGCGGAAGGGAAGTTAGTATTCGGGATTTGTAACGGCTTTCAAATTCTGTGTGAAACCGGGCTGCTTCCGGGCGCCTTGATGCGTAACAGAAATCTCCATTTCGTCTGCCGGCACGTCAATATCAGAACCGAAAATTCGAACACTCCATATACAAACGAATTGGAAAACGGCAAGGTGCTTTCCATCCCGATCGCTCACGCCGAAGGAAATTATGTTTGTGATCAAGAAACTTTTGCTTCGTTGAAAAAGAACAATCAAATCGTCTTCCGATATTGCGACGCAAACGGCGAAATCACGGACGAGGCAAATCCAAACGGCGCCGGTTCGAATATAGCGGGGATCTGCAATCCCGAAGGAAATGTGCTGGGCATGATGCCGCACCCGGAACGCGCCTGCGAAGAACTTCTTGGCTCAAATGACGGGCGTGATATTTTTCGCTCGCTAACTAATGCGATTCAAGAACGCTAGAGATGCTGTTGATCGCGCAGGAGCGGGGGCAAGCCGCCCTTCCTGACTGTCTGTTATTCTTCAGGCCTTTTGAATCTTAAGTTGAATCCAAGTCAAGTTAGAATAACTCAAGCAAACTAATTGCAGTCAGGAAGGGTTGCTCTGCGCCCGCTTCTTTTTAGATGAAAACGTGAGCTGCTTGTCGTCAATATTTCATTGATTTTTCCGTCGAGTTTATCCGAATCCCGCCGTTCGTTGTCACAACGCGAATCGGAGCACCGCCGCCGTTTAGGCTTGTTGTAATCCGATTCGCCCGCGTGCGGTCGATCCTTTCGCCTCTGATATCTTCGGTTGTGATACTCAGGCTGGGAATATCACTCCTAAATCCGCCGTTCACGGTTCCGGTCTCGACATTCGCCGCATAAGTTTCCGGCAAAGTTAGATTAACGCCGCCATTCGAGGTCGTAACGTCTAGCCCGCTGCCTTTCCAACTGTTTCCCGACAGAGCAACGTTCACGCCGCCATTTGTCGTACGGCCTTTTACATCGCCGGCCACGTCGGTCAAATTGACACCGCCATTTGTTGTTTCAAACTCCAGCGTGCCTTCGACCGAGCCGATCGAAATTCCGCCGTTGTGGGCGTTGAGCTTGAGATTGGTCGAGGGCGGAACCCGAACGTCGTATGAAACCGACCAGTTCGATTCGCCGTCCGAACTGTCGGCTTTGACAGACGGGCTTGTCCCGATCCTGATACCTGCGGCCGCCGCACGCGCTGCTTCATCCGATGTTCCCCACGTTTGGATACACGCCCGGACGAGCACGTCTGAGCGATTCTCTCCTTTTACCCGGATACCGCCGTTTTTCCCGCCGTCAACGCTCAGCGACCCGGAAGCAGGGATCGTCATTTCCCGAACTTCGTTGAACGAAACTTTGTCGCCGTTCGACCAAGTGTTGTTAGAACAGAATTCCTTATTTTTGAGCTTATGCTCGGACTTGTATTCCGCTTTGTCCTGGCCAAAAAGTATCGAGGTGCAAACGAACACGAGTGAGACTGCCAGCGCGAGTTTTAAAAATAACGTAATGTATGTAAGCGTTTTCATTGAAGAAAGTCCTCCGGTTGTGATGGTTTAATATCGAAAATTGCTTTTCTAAAAGGTAAACACCATCCAAAAGGATTTTGTGACACGAATTTTTAATCGTCGCTTGCAGTGGGAGGGTGAAGACGAATTACGAAATATTGACGGCAAGTCCATCGACACTAAGCTTCCAATCGAGAACTTCCACGCCCTTCTCTTCGGCCAATGTTGTTTCGACATCGGGTTTACGGCCATTTTCACAAAAGAAGGCGATGCATCCGCCGCCGCCCGCGCCGCAGATTCTTGCAGCAATCGCTCCGTTGTTTAGGGCTTTGTCTATCAGCTTGTCCATTTGCGGCGTTGTGATATGAGGCGAAAGCCGTTTTCGCTCGGGGTAAGAATCACGGAGAATTTCGCCGACCGAATCCCAATCATTTTGCAGCAAAGCCGAGCGCAGGTGCAGAGATGTGTCGCGGATGCCTTCGAAAATGTCGAAAAGTTCGCGGTCGCCGTCGATGTGTCGTTTCGTGATCTCCCAGTTATTTGTGCCGGAATTTCGCGGCTCGCCCGTATAGCAAACGAGGATTCGTTCCTGAAGCGTCTTTGTGTCAATATCCAAAGCCTCGCGCTCGATACCGTCCGGACGGAAATGAATACTGGCCACACCGCCGTATTGGGCGGAATAATAATCCTGAAAACCTGTAGGAACTTTAATGACCTGGCATTCGACATTGGCGGCGATAGGTATAAATCTTTCCGGCGGGTAGCGGTCGCCCACCAGCTTATTCAAAGCGCCGATGCACGCTATGTTCAGCGTCGAAGAACCGGCAAGCCCGGCACCTGCGGGCGCCTCAGATTCGGTTATCATGTTGAAGCCGACTTTGGGTTTGAAAAAATAGACAAGCTTTGAAAGAAGCTCGAGACGCGATTCATTCTTTAGATCGGCAATCTGCTCAAGCGTTGTGTCAAATTTCACGCCGCGGTCCACCGATTCCAGTATTATCCGATTATCGTCCCGGGTTTCGATACGGCATTTTGCCAATAGGCTGACGGCGAAATTTACCGTCGCGGCGCCTTCGTGAAACAAAAAAAGAGGAGGTATGTCAATTGTTCCACCGGCGAGATCAACTCGCGTTGGAGCGGACGATTCGATTATCACGTTTTTAAAATTCCCTCGGATTATTTATGAATCGGATTCTGTTTGTGTAAATAATTTTAATCCTGAGTTCCGTTAGGAACGACATGTTTGTAGTTAAATTTATTAGCAAAACAGTTGAGTTCCATAAGAAGGGCCAAAAATAGGCAGTTTCTATGGAACTCAATGCCATTACCTACCTACCGGCCGGCTACAAACAGCATGCTCCTACGGAGCTGGATTTATAATGTCAACCAGTACACAGCCTCTTAAGAGGACTTGATATATTAACTTATCTTCATCAATAACCTAAACAGCCGCTATTTTTTTGCGGCCTTAGAGCTTTCTTTTGCAGTCACTTTCTTCTCAGATTCTTTTATATCGCGGTTCGGGTCTCTGGTCAGATGAAGGCGTTCGCCAAGATCGTGCAGTTTTTCCTG
>JACDAY010000148.1 GCA_013695195.1 Blastocatellia bacterium
TGATACGTTTCATCGGCAGGACGACCTTGATGGCTGGCGGCGGGTCGGGAATCGTCGTGGATGGAACGACCGATTTATCGGATACGAAAGAACTTGTTCCGTCGGGAATGCCGGAACCGGCCCGGCCTGTTCCAGAAGTTCCATGCCCGTTAGATTCCGGGCCGCGAGTTATAATAAAACGTCCAATGGGACGCTCGCGCAGCGTATTAGGCAACACCGAAGTCTGCGTCGGTACACTTTGAGCATCATCGATTCGGGCAATATTCGCTTGTCTGCTTGGAAGTTGGCTTCGGTTTTCCGACGTTCGATTTGGTTGTATTTGTTCCGGCTGTTCCGGTTCGGGTACTTCAACCTCAGTCGGTGCAAGCAAAATAGAAAGCTCAAAATCCCGGCTTCCGAGATCGAGGTCTTGTGCGTAAAGACTAAAAACGACGGCGGTTACGAACAAAATACCGACAACCACGGAAGACACCATAAAATAACGGCTGCGGTTTTTGAATTCGGCGCCCTGACTGTCCGATTCGATTAATTTTTCAAACATTTTCTTTCCTCCATTCATATCCAGGTGCCAACCGTTTCGCTTAGTTAGACACCGGGTGAAGAAAAATGTTCCCGTGAGATATAAAATGCGAAGGAAATCAGTTACATCGGTTTTTGCGATGCCAACTCTTTCAAAACCGGCGGATCAAAACGACGCCGGATGCGATCAGGAACACTCCGACGATGCGGGGAATGCTGATCTCTTTGACCGGAACGCCAAGCAGGCCGAAATGGTCGATGACAAGCGTTATGAGCATTTGCCCGGCGATTATCAGGCTGAATGTCATCGCGACGCCCAATTTCGGAAGAAGCATAACCGAGACGGCAACGAAAAAAGCGCCCAATAATCCACCAATCCACGCAACTGCCGGAGCTTCGCGTGCCGAGGCTAAATTCCCAAGGGAAACCCCGGAAGCCAAAATATATAAAAACAAAGCGGCCGTCCCGACCAGAAACGAGATAAAGGCAGAAAGAACCGGGCTTTCGACGAATGCCGCCATTTTGTTATTTACGGCGGCTTGTGTCGGCATCATTGCACCCGCTAGAAGCGCGAGAAAAAGATATAGGTAGGTATAATTCAAATCAGTATATTGTCCTGTCGGCCTTTTCCGTCCAATTTTTGAAGACCTTCAACGACTCTTCCCGCATCAGGCTGCTCATCGGCAGCTCGCGTTCTTTGATGGGTTTGTTCAGCTCGCCGTAAAGAAAGTCATCGTCAAAATTTATGCGTGCAGCATCTTCGCGGGTACATCCGAAAAAGATCCTTTCCGGCCTCGCCCAATAAATTGCTGCGAGACACATCGGGCACGGTTCGCATGAAGTGTAAATCACGCTGCCGTCCAATTGAAAAGTCCCGAGTTTTTGACAAGCATTTCTGACAGCGACGATTTCGGCGTGGGCGGTCGGGTCGTTTGTGGATGTAACCAGATTTGATCCTTCGCCGATGATTTCGCCGGCTTTGACAACCACTGCGCCGAACGGCCCGCCGGAATTCGATTCCATGCCTTGCCGGGCAAGCTCAATTGCCCGCAACATAAAATACGAGTGATTGCCGGCCATCATGATTTCGGGACGACCTTGATCTCGAAGAGACGTTTCCACATTTTGCCTGTAACGAAAATTCTGTTGGCAGCGGAATCGTATGCAATACCGTTCAAAACGTCGGCAACGTCTGAACTGTTCATCTCGTCTCTCACAAGTTTGTTAAGATCGATTCTACCCAGAAGCTTTCCGCTGGCCGGATCGATACGCACGATAAAACCGGTCTCATAAACGTTTGCCCAAATCTCGCCGTTGATGTATTCAAGCTCGTTCAGCTTCATCAGGGGCTGGCCGCGCTCGTCTAAGACTACGACCGTGCGAACGGTTTGAAAAGTTTCGGGATCGAGAAATCTTATAACGTGAGTACTGTCTGTCATTATCAAATTCGTGCCGTCGTTTGTTAATCCCCAACCATCGCCGGCATAGCGAAACTCTTTTAACAGCTTGAAATCATTGACGTCATAAACAAAACCTGTGCGTTCCTGCCATGTCAATTGATATATCTTTCCATTTAAAAGCGTGATTCCTTCGCCGAAATATTCGGGCGGCATATCATATTTATTTAAGATCTTGCCGGTCTCAAAATCTACCTTTCTCAGTGAGGAAGAAAAATCGTCACCTCGCGCCCTTTTCCCGCCAGTGCCTTCGTAAAGAAATCCGTTATGAAAGATCAGCCCCTGCGTGAAGGCTTTCGGGTCATGCGGATAAGTATTGACAATTTCGTAGGTATAAACCGGCACGGCTGCTGTCGATTTGTTTTCATTTGTGGAAGTTGTATTTCCGGGTGAATTCACATTCGGACTGGAGGAATCGGACGTGTTGGCACAGGAAAGAGCAATCGAAATCGTGAAAAACATAAAAAGTAAACGCATAGTACAATTCCAGCCTCAGTGCCGATTCAAAAAATGCTGAATGCCAAGCTATTTTTTCTGAGCATTTTCAATCGCTGCCTTAATACCCTCGGCGGATAACCTTCGCACCTTTACTCCGTTTACAAAGATCGTCGGAGTTTCCTGAATCCCGTAACCGGAGCCATCGGCCATATCTTTTCTGACTTCGGCGGCGGTTTTTTCGCTTGATAAGTCTAACTCAAATTGCTTTACATTCAAACCGAGGTCCGCCGCGTATTTTTTCAGCGAGGCGTCGTCCAAAGCATTCTGGTTACGATACAATAGCTCAATATACTCGAAAAATTTACCCTGCGCGTTTGCCGCGTTCGCCGCAAGTGCAGCCTGAAAAGCATTTTCATGAATAGTTGTAAGCGGATAATCGCGCACGACTAATCGTATTTTATCGCCATATTCGACCAAAACACGTTTCAAAACAGGGTGGGCAGCACCGCATGCGGAACATTGGAAATCGCTGAACATCACCACGGTTACAGGCGCGTTAAGTTTGCCCTGTGACGGATCGTCGTCCGTCGAAATGTTCTGCACGAACGGTTCCGCTTCTTTAAATAATAATTTTACAGCGTATTTTTTGAAAAGACTGCTTTGAAATGTGCTGACGACAGCTTCACGCTCGGCATCGGAAAAATCAATAAGCTTATTTGTAATCTCGGCAGCAATTACACTCGCGGCGTCGGTATTTTTTGCTTTTGCTTCCTCGTTGATCAAAGCGGAAAGAATAACTTCCACCAGATAGAACTTGATATTGTCCGCAATCCTGGCTCTGACGTCATACAAAGCCGCTTTATTTTTCTCTTCAAATTCCTTAACGGATATCGATTTACCGTTAAACGCCACCAGCGAATCAGATGGCTTCAGATTAGGGTCTTTAACATCCTTTCCCGACACGACTTTATATTTTACCTTGAGCTTTTCGATCAGATTTTGTATAGCCTGTTGTTCCGGCTGGCGGCGCAAAAAATCCACTATTTGCGGCCTGACCGCTTCCACCGGCTTATCGCCGAGCGCGGCGCGGTTTGCATCGTAAACAGCCTTTATCTCTGCCGCATTCGGATCCGGAATCTTATTAAATTCGGAATCCAAAAGAGCATCCATCGATATGTTTTTTGATTTTGCTTCTAATCCAAGCAGCAGATCGGCTAACCATTTCACGAAGATCTTTGTCCGCGCTCCGGCGATGAGAGTGTTTTGATTTTCGAAAAGCTTGCGGCCGTCCTCTGATAAATCGCTAGAGGTAAAACTGCGGCCTGCTGCCGTTGCGAGTATTTCAGCTGGCTTCTGCCCGACAGTGGATATTGTCAAAAATATTAAGCAAACTAATATAAAAAATGTTTTCATAAATTATTTTCCGGAAAGACAAATGCATTCAAGATCTACCAAAGACGGCGCTTTGCTGACGGATAATCTCCGGTATGGCCTTCGTACCCGAATTTGGTAAGATTAGAGCGGAGGTTTATAGGATGTCTGAAATACGGTTCAACGGGACGGTCGATCATTTGGCGGTGAAGACAGACGACATGCTCCGGGATGTCGAGGAATATAAGAAACTCGGATTTTCCGTGGAAACGGTTTACGAGGACTGGGCTATGATGCGCGATTCAAATGGATTCGGCATGGCTTTATTGCCGCCGGAATCGAAACATCCGGCACACCTCGGGCTTAAAGTTGCAACTCTTGAAGAACTCAACGAAGCCGCATCGAAGGAAAATCGTCCGATAAAACCGCACCGTGACGGTACATCGTCCTTTTACACGAAAGGCATCGGGGACAATGTCATCGAGGTGATCTATTATCCGGAAGATTACGGTAAAATTGATTGAAGCTGTTACTCAGTCAGGCCGTCGCTTTTGAAACTTCCTGAACAACTTCGGCGGTTTTTTGGCCGCTGGCGTTTACAGCGATGTCGGCTTGTGCCACTATCCCGCAACATGCACCGGAACCATCGACGACCGCAACCCGCCTTATCTGATTGTCTTCCATAAGGTTACAGCATTCCTCCACCGTCGTATCCGGCGAAACGGTTACAACATTTTTTGTCATTACATCGCGCGCCGTCAGATCCAGCGGATTTTTACCCTCGGCGACTGCGCGGCAGCAAATATCACGATCGGTAACAATTCCGACAGGCGTGTTGCTGACCTCATTTACGACCGGAACGCATCCGCAATCGTGATCGACCATCATTTTTGCTACTTCCTGTAATCCCGTGTCGGCTGAACAGCACGCGGGATTTTCCGTCATTATTTCTTTTACAAGCATAATATATCTCCTCGAATGTTTAAAAAAGCCTATCCATTGCTACATTATAATCTGGAAAAAACGTGTGGCGACTAACGAAGCCGGCACTTTCTGTGGCATTAATGGATTTCAACTCGTTCCGGTTTATGGTCCCGCAAAGTACACCGTTATTGTCTACAATGCATAAAGTTTTTGTGCTGCAGTTCGCTATCAGTTCCGTGCATTCTGAAATACTTAGGCCGGCGTCGGCCTTAATAATTCGCGTATTCATCACGTTGGCCGCCGTCAATCCACGGGGGTTGCGGCCTTTACCCAATATTTGAAAGCATATGTCGCGTTCGGTAATTAGTCCGATCGGTTTTTGGTGGGCATGATTTTCCACCACGCAGACATGATCGAATGAGCCTTCACGCATTAAATTATATACTTGTTCCAACGGCATATCCTCCGTACAAACGGCCACGTTTCGATTCATATTACTTTTTAATGACATGACATAACCTCCTATGCTTTTTTCGGTACATTTGACCACAGCTATCGTATGAATTCCACACATTTATCCGTGTTTTTTCCGATGTATAAATTTTTTAGCAATCCTTGTACCGCAAACTTGAAAAACAGCTTTATGATGGCAATTTTAATTTTTTGAGATTAAGTGGCTAATTAGTTTTGAAATAATTTTATGAAATTAACTCATGACTTTTTTGTGCGCAAAGACACGCTCCACATAGCAAGTGATCTGCTGGGAAAATTACTTGTTGTTTCAAACGAGACGGGCGAACGGGTTTCGGGAATGATAGTTGAGACCGAAGCTTATTTAGGCGAAATAGACAAGGCCGCTCACAGTTTCAGTGGTCGCCGAACAGCGAGAAACGAAATTACTTATGCTGAAGGTGGGCACGTTTATGTGTTTTTTATTTACGGGCTCTATTACCAGCTAAACTTCGTGTGCAGCCATATCGATGATCCATCCGTGGTCCTGATCAGAGCGGTGGAACCTGTCGAAGGCATCGAAATTATGCGCACGCGGCGCGGAAAAATGCCGGACAAAAATCTTACATCCGGGCCAGGAAAATTATGCATTGCTTTCGGAATAGATAAAAGCTTTAACGGAGAAGATCTGCTTGGCGACCGAATTTGGGTTGAAGAGTATAAAAACTTTTCCCGCGACGAGATCGTGAGCGGCAAACGCATTGGTGTTGGTTACGCGGAGGAATTTGCGGAAATGCCTTGGCGGTTTTGGCTGACAAATAATCTATTCGTCAGCAAAAAATGAAAACCTCGCGTTCGTACCAAGTCTGTAAACTGGTGAATTTTTGGCAAAAATCTGCAGATTATTTCTATATTTCTTATCCCTTTTTTCATTCTGTGTTCTTTTTCAATCTTGTTCTCTTATTCTGTGGTTTATCTTTATTTCTTCTGGAAAGTCCTGATAGTAAAAGAAAGAAATGACCACGGAATAAGACGAACGAGAACAAGAGAACAAAAGGAAAAAAGACGGGCGGCATTTAAATAATCTAACGAAAACTGGTATTTTTAGACTATATGATGGAAGTAAAGGTTAAGAGAATAAAGCCAGATATTCGTGCAATCACCCGCCTCGTACCGCCGAGCGGCAATCTCGTTCAAGGCCAGTCGGAGCTGCCGATCGACCCGAGACTTGCGGCGGAAGCGGCAAGAATAATAGCTGCCAGCAGGAATCATTACGGCGCCAGCGAAGGCGACACGGATTTGCGAAAAGCGGTCGCGGATAAGATCCGAAAATACAACAATATTGAGATTGATATCAATGCATCGCCGCTTGAGTTAATGATAACGAATGGCGGAACCGGAGCTTTGATCGGTATTGCTCAAAGCTATCTACGCGGAAAATCCGCTCTTGTCTTTGAGCCGTATTATCCGTATCACCGACGGATTTTAGAAGAATTCGGCGGCGAAACCGAAACGTTCGAATTGGATAAGAACTTGACCTTCGAAAAGGATGCTTTACTTGCCCGATGCAGAGAACTGAAAAGCCGGAGCGATTTTCCGCTCAAGGCGATAATCGTCTGCTCGCCGGCCAATCCCAGCGGCAAGGTAATGACGCAAACAGAACTTGAACACATTGCCGACGTAGCGAAGGAATTCGATCTTCTCGTTATTTCGGACGAGGTTTATGAACACTATGTTACGGGTGAGAATCCGCATACGCCGATCGCGTCTTTGCCGGATATGTGGGAGCGGACAATTACCGTTAACTCCTTCTCGAAATCCTGGAATATCTCGGGCTGGCGGCTTGGATATGCCTACGGAAAAGGTGAATTGATCGCGCCGATAAATACCGCCGCTAACGTAATCTATGTTTGCCCTGCAACGCCATTGCAGGCGGCATTGGCGAAAGTTCTGATGGCGGACAGCGATTATTACACAAAGCTTCGCGATACATTCGATGCAAAACGACGCGTTTTTTCCGAAGCGATATCCGATCTGGGCTTTGACATTTACAATTCGGGCTCCGCGTTTTATCTGTGGGCGCGAATTCCCGAACATTTCGAGGATGCTTTGAAATTCAACGAAATGTTGATGGAGAAAGCCGGGGTTGGAGCAGTTCCGGGAAGCGCGTTTGCGGACAGCGACCGTTGGGATAAATATATGCGCATCTGCATCGCACGCGAAGATTCGATACTCGAAGGAGCGTTAGAAAAGCTGCAAACAGTTTTGAGATAAGCGAGAAATGAATATTTTCGTGTTCATCGCCGGGCTGCTTTCGTTCTTTGCCTTTTTAGCGCATGCTTTCGTTGGCACGAAGGAAACTCTTTCAACTAAAACAGAATTCGCCGATGGCACGACCGAAAAGAACTGGTATCAGGCTTTTACAGCGTGGCATCTTGTCACCGCCGATCTACTGTTAAGCTCAGTTTTGCTGCTCATTATCTCAACCACGGATTTCCTGGATGGAAAACGAACGATAGCCTTGATTTTCGCCTTGCAGTTTCTTTTTTGGACGGTTTTCGCTTTCGTGACGGTGTTTACGACCAACGGCAGAAAGTATTTCAAGCATCTTTATCATTGGGTTTTCTTTTTGATAGTTGCAGGATTGCTTCTCTATGGGTTAGATCGCTTTTGATTTGATCCTGCTACTATCGCCCCTGCGGTTGATTTCCGTTTAAATATGGCCACCAATTTATTCTAGCTGCGCCGGCATTTCAAACATCATTCGGTTTTGTCGCCGAATGTGACTTTAAGAAAATGTCAACAAAACTTAGTGATAATACCAAAACAATGAAAAAAATATCAATCCTTTTCGTGATCTTTAGTTTATTTGCCGGCGTTTTGACGATTAGCGCTGACGAGGGAATGTGGACCTACGACAATCCTCCGCTCAAACAATGGAAGGAGCGGTACGGATTTGAGCCGACAAAGGAATGGATGGAAAGAATACGGCTTGCTTCCGTAAGGTTGAACGACGGCGGATCGGCTGGTTTCGTTTCGCCGAATGGCTTGATTGTAACGAATCATCACGTCGCAAGCGGCCAGCTTGCTAAACTTTCGACAAAGGAAAAGGACCTGATGAAGACCGGCTTTTACGCCCGCACGAACGCTAAAGAGCTAAAGGCTCCGGATCTGGAAGCCAATGTGCTGGTGTCGTTCGAAAATGTAACCGAACGCGTCCAAAGCGCTGTCAAACCCGGCGCAACCGATAAGCAGGCGGGCGACCAGCGAAAGGCCGTAATGGCTGAGATCGAAAAAGAATCGCTGGCGAAGACAGGGCTAAAAAGTGATGTGATCTCGTTTTACAGCGGCGGGGAATACTGGCTTTACAGGCACAAAAAATATACTGACATCCGTGTGGTCATGGCTCCCGAGGAACAAATTACGTTCTTTGGCGGCGATTATGATAATTTCACATTTCCGCGGCACGATCTCGATTTCACGTTTCTACGTGCATACGAAAACGGACAGCCTGCGAAAACCCCGCATTACTTTAAATGGTCTGAAACTGGCCCGGTGGACGGCGAATTCGTTATTGCTTCGGGCAGCCCGGGATCGACCGCGCGGCTGTTGACGGTAGCTCAGCTTGCTTATCAGCGGGATATTGGCAACCCGCTGACAAAATTGGTCTGGACAACCCGGCTAAACGCTCTTGAGTCATTTGCGAAACAAGGAGCCGAGCAAAGGCGGCAGGCAACGGGTGGTATCCGGTCAATGAACAATTCGCTCAAGCGTCTGACTGGCCAACAGGACGGCCTTAACAATCCGCGAATGTTCGCGAAAAAGGAAACTGAGGAAAAGGACCTCAAGGACGAACTGGCGAAAAAGCAGGTTCTGCAAAAACTCTATGCTCCGGCGTGGGAGCAGATTTCGGCGGGATATTCCAAACTGCGACCGCAGGCGAACAGGCTCGCCATATCCACTATCTCGCAATCGCGTCTCGGCTCGATTGCATCGCAGCTCGTGCGATACAGCGAAGAGATCAAAAAGCCGAACGATCAGCGTTATGAGGAATATCGCGATTCGCGGCTCGAGTCGTTCACACGAGCGCTCCTTTCTCCCGCGCCGATCTATCCGGAAATGGAAGAAGCCTTGTTGACGGCATGGCTGCAGCAGGGGTTGAAAACTCTCGGGCCGAACGATCCGTTCATCAAAGCGGCGATCGGCGATGCCGATCCTTCGGAAGTGGCGTCGCGGGCTGTACGGGAAACGAAATTGGGCGATGTCGCGTTCAGGAAAGTCCTGCTGGATGGCGGCGCGGACGCTATCGCCAAATCGACCGATCCAATGGTTACACTAGCGCGCCGCGTCGAGCCGGTCATTCGCGAGCTTCGGGCATGGAACGAGGAAAATATTCTAAATGTCGAAGCTAGTGCCGGCGAAAAAATCGCGAAGGCGCGTTTCGCGGTTTACGGCAAGAGCATGCCGCCGGATGCGAATTTCAATATGCGAATAAGCTACGGCACAGTAAAAGGCTATGAAGAAGACACGACGCTCGTGCCGTTTAAAACGACATTTTACGGCCTTTATGACCGTGCCGAAAGCTTCGGCGAAAAACCGCCGTATGATTTGCCGCAGAGCTATAA
>JACDAY010000128.1 GCA_013695195.1 Blastocatellia bacterium
TTCCGGTAAAACGAAACGTTCCGGAGCCTTTGCCATTGGTAAAGCTGCCTTCGCATTCGATAGTGCCGGCTTCGCGGACAAGTCGAAAACCGGCCTTTCCGTTTTGTGAGCTATCACTAGTCAGCCCTTGCAGATCTTCGTAAGCGAAGCTCGTGCCGTGCTGGTTTTTGCCGCCTTTTTCAGTTCGGCGTTCAAATGAAAGGTATATTTTGTCAGGTTTCTCAGCTTTCGTGCTCGCAGACCATTCGCCGGTAATAACCGTCTGAGCCACGATGATATAAGAACCGAAAACAATAATGATCAGGACTAAATTGAATAAGCCGAAAATAATACTTTTCCTCATTTTGTAAACCTCCGGAGATTAGGATTTTGTTGTAAGAAATTGCGTTACAAAAGAGGAACACCGACAACGGGGGATTTGTGACAGAAATTCCTATTCTTTTTGATTACGTACGAAAAGTATTGCGGCAAGAAAGATATATCCACGAAACAAAATCAATTAATCAATAAAGAATCAAATATCTTATTCCAATAAGGCTAATGATAAACAAAACAGCGGAGGTATCAGACGCCCAACTTTTCAAAAGATTGGCCGGTAAATTTAAAATGGCTCTCCTCGGAATTACTTTCGGCTCCGAGTTTTTTATAAAACTTAATCGCCGGCTCATTCCAGTCAAGCACCTGAAAATCTATACGCTCAAAGCCGCGTGATTTTGCGGTCTTCGCAATTTCTTTCAATATCATTTCGCCGACGCCTTTGCCGCGGTATTCGCCGTCTACATATATATCTTCAAGATAAAAACCGCGTTGGCCGCGAAAGCTTGCGAAGTAAGGATAAAAAAGAGCGTAACCAATAAACCTTCCGTTATTATTAGCGACAAGTCCCTCGACAAACGCTCCGTCGTCAAACATTGCCGCATTAAGCTTTTCTTCGGTTATTTCACAATAATCGGCCAGGTTCTCATACTCGGCAAGATCCCGCATAAGATCGATTATGCCGGCGACGTCTTTGAGCTGAGCTTTTTCTACAACAATACTCATATTCAGTAAAGGCCGTGCGTGAAATTATCAAGCACGGCCCCCCGGGAAACATTTGCAAATAACTATCTAGTTTTTCTTTTTCGAACTCGTAATCTTTTGCGGCGCAACGTTTTGCTCCGTTTTAAGCGTTTCAATTAACCCGACCGCATCCGTTTTGAATTTATGCGAATCGGGAGCAAGGCTTACAAATTTCTGTAGATAATTGGCTCCTTCCTGCAGTTTCGCTTTATCATTGTTGAGAAAGCCTATATTGACCAGACTAAAACCTATGCCTGCCAAAGCATCCGGGTTTTCCGGCGACGTGCCCAACGCAGTCTGATAAGCAGCAAGAGCCTTTTCAGTTTCCCCCGCTTCGAGCATTACTTCACCATAAACCAATTGCGCTTTTGATTTTTTTGCCGCGTCGGTTTCGACTGCGAGATAAGCATCAAACGCTTCCTTTGATTCTGCGGCTTTCGATGGATTTGCCTTTGTTACGACGATCAGGCGATAAGCATCCGTGAGCCCGTTCAAAGAATCATAAATAGCTTTATCATGGTTTGCTTTATCTGTGATTTCGGCCGCCGGTGCATTTTTCAAGAGTGTCCACGAGCGGTTGTAACCGGTGAGAGCAGCCTCGAGATCCTGTTTTACTTTACCGAGCGCCTCTGTTTTTACGGCTGCATCCGTAGATTTAATTGCTTTGTTATAATTGTCGATCGCACGGTTTTTCAAAGCTACACCTTTGTTATTAAGAAGAACAGAAGCACTTCCGGCATAATCCGGGTTCGCGGCAATGCCCTCATCGTATTTGGTGATAGCCAAATCGTAATTCTTGGAGTTGAAAGCGGCGTTTCCGTCCGCCAATGATTTTGTAACAGATGCGTTTTCGGTTTCAATCTTTTTCTTTTGTGCTTCGTTTTCGGCAATCAGCTTTAAGCGCTCGGCTTCAGCTTTTTTAGATTCGGCCGTCGGCTGTTGGGCAGCCGAACCGGTCGCGGCAGCTCCACTGACAGCTTGCCTGATTTCTTCTTCTGTCCAACGCTTGCCGTCGCCTTCCGTAAGCGAAATAAGAATTTTTTCACTTCCGGCCCTTACGTTGGGATAATAACCAGGCGCAGCAACGGGAGCGCTCACAGCTAAGACAAAGGTTGCTCCCAACGGCAGTCCCGCAAATACAAATTCACCTCTTTTATTTGTCTTGGCTGATGGAAGCTTTGATTTAACATCGGTACGATATACCTCGACCATCGCCCCATCCACAGGAACAGATGTCCCATCGGCTTTCTTTAGCTCGACTTTTCCCGAAACAGGCGCCGTCTGGGATAAGGCAGTAAGGCTTCCGGCCAGAAGTAAAAAGAGCGCTAAACAAAATGTAAGATAATTTTTTCGAAACATTTTAATTCCTCCGATAATCGTCTGAAAAACGTGAAATGCTAATTTTTAAGATGCCGCGCATTAAAAAAGGGTTCATTGAATTCCATTATAATAACCCAGTTGTGCTGAAATGTTGAAGCTTAACTATGGATTTATGACAATAATCCGAAATCGGAGTAATTTATTATCCTTATGGCCTGTGTTATCGTAATTTTTTCCTATTGAAGAGCAATTTATTGGAGACCGATGACAGACATAATCTACAATTTCAGTGCGGGTCCGGCGGTTCTGCCTCTACCGGTTCTCGGAAAAGCCCGTGAGGAAATGCTTTCTTTACATGGAATTGGGATGAGCGTGATGGAGATCAGTCATCGTTCAAAGCATTTCGAAACAATTTTGGAATCGGCAAAAAAAGGCATACGCGATCTGCTTCAAATACCCTGGAATTATCAAATATTGTTTTTGCAGGGCGGAGCAACGCTTCAATTCTCGATGATCCCAATGAATTTCCTTGCTCGAAACGAGTCAGCCGATTACGTTATTACCGGTGCCTGGGGTGAGAAAGCTTTGAAAGAAGCAGAGCGCTGCGGCAAAATCAACACGATATATTCTGCTGCCGATAGCGGATTTAACTCCGTCCCGGCACAGGACGAATTGAGATTTACACCTGACGCGCGCTACATCCACTATGTATCGAACGAAACTATACACGGCGTCGAGTTTAAATACGATCTGGACGGTGGAGGAATTCCTGTCGTCTGCGATGCATCGTCAAATATTCTTTCAAAGCCGATCGAAATTGAAAAATATGCTTTGATCTACGCCGGAGCTCAAAAAAATATCGGCCCAAGTGGCGTAACGCTTGTCATTATCCGTGACGATCTTCTGGAAGCTGTGCCGAAGAACCAGCATTCTATGCTCGACTACCGCAAGCTGGCCGAACAAGGCTCAATGCTCAACACGCCGAATACGTGGGGAATTTATCTCATTGGCCTGGTTTGCGATTGGTTGAAAGCCCAGGGCGGCCTCGCGGCAATGAAGGGCAGGAATGAGGCAAAGGCGGCTTTGATCTACAACGCGATTGAGAGCAGCGACGGCTTTTATCGCGGCCATGCTCAAGCGGGCTCGCGCTCGATTATGAACGTTACATTCCGCCTGCCGTCCGAAGACCTCGAAGTGCAGTTTTGCTCGGAAGCGGCAGCTCAAGAGATGGACGGCCTAAAGGGACACCGCTCGGTCGGCGGGATCCGCGCGTCGATTTATAACGCATTTCAGATGGATGGCGTGGAAAAACTGGTCGAGTTTATGGCAGACTTTGCGGGGCGAAACGGTTAGGATTTGATTGTACCAGGATTTATGCCCGGCGGAGCGTGTCAGAACCGGTAGCGGTAGCGACCGGATTCCTGGCTTCCAACAAGACGGCCCGCTCAAAAATTGCGAGCGAAGAACCCGGTTACTACCGTTCCCGGTGCTGACAAATAATCCGTCATATAAACTTCGTTTTTTATCATCTTTTGCGTCTTTTGCGTTATATAATTTGTCTCAAAATCTCCAAAAGCTCAACTTCCTCACTTTCCGAGACTGTTCTGAGGTCGACCAATACTTTGTTTTCCATGATCCTGGCGATCACAGGAGGATTCGACATTCGTAAACTCTTTTCCAGTTCATTACCTGAAAGTCGTCCGTGCATTAAGGCAACGAGCATCGTTTCGCGCCGCACATCAGGAGCGGCGCCGCCGCCTACCACGGAGCTTCCGGCAATTATCTCGACCGCGAGATCACTATTCGTCCCGATTGCTTTCAATAATGACTTAGCGAACGTCCGGGTTCGTTCCGCAAGATTGTGCGTGTCAGCCGACAGCATGCTCAGCACAGGAATTTCCGTCAGTGCGGTTTCCTGCAAATACGATTTGATCGTGGCTCCAAGCGCCGCATATATCATTTTATCGACACGCAGCGCACGATAAAGCGGATGTTTCCGTAACTGTTCGATCATGTCACGGCGTCCGGCGATCAGGCCGGACTGCGGCCCGCCAAGCAGCTTATCGCCGCTGAAGGTTACGATATCAGCTCCGGCAGCAATGGATCGGCTTATCACCGGTTCATCGACGAGGCCGTATTCGCTCATATCGAATATCGCGCCCGAGCCCGCGTCTTCGTAAAGCAAAATTCTGTTTTGGTGCGCCAGATCGGCAAGCTCCGTGATCGACGGCTTTTCCGTAAAACCCGTTATCCTGTAATTTGACGGATGAACACGCAAAACGAGTGCCGTGTTGTCGCCGATAGCTTTTTCATAATCGGAAAGCTTGGTGCGGTTAGTTGTCCCGACTTCGCGCAGGGTCGCACCGGATTGCGTCAGCACGTCGGGCACCCGGAAATCGCCGCCGATCTCGACTAATTCACCTCGCGATACTACGACTTCGCGCCCGTGTGCAAAAACCGACAGGACGAGCAACGCGGCTGCGGCGCAGTTATTAACGATCAGAGCGCTCTCGGCTCCGCAAATTTCAGCAAGCAGCTTTTCGGCACTCGCGCCGCGCCTCCCGCGCTTTCCGGTTTCAACATCGTATTCAAGATGGCAGTAACCGGAAGCTTCTTCAAATACGGCTCGTTTCGCATTTTCGGAAAGCGGCGCACGTCCCAGATTGGTGTGGATAATTACGCCTGTTGCGTTAATTACGCGGCGAAGCCCTGAGTTTTTTTCGTTATTCCCGGCATTATGGAGCTTTGCCTCTGTTTCGGCGAGTAGATTTTCGCCTGTAAAAATTTTGCGGTTGTCCGTTATGCGGATTTCGGATCGAACCGATTCAACGGCTTCGCGTGCGAGAGATGTCGTTCTTTTTCTACCTATTTCGGAAACCATTTTCCGTCCGGCTTCGGTCCCCAACACTTCATCAACCGAGGGCAAAAGCCGTAAAACGCGATGATTTTCCGATGCGTCCGATTTGTCCATAAGAGCATTCTAACGGATTAACTTTAAAAATGTGGAACTCCCGCCGAAATACGGATATACTTCTAAAGGGAATCCTTTCTTTCAAATCCGCACGGAGAATTAAACAATGGCAGCAATCGGCAACAAGCTTTATAGACAGACCTCCAGCCGTCTGGAAGAAGCCGCAGCAATCGATAAACAGATCTCGCGCCTGGAAGACGATATCCGCAAGCTCAAAATAGATTTCGATATTTATTTTAACGGCTCCACGAAACGGCCGCCTCTAGAAGCCAGGGCAAGGCTTGAAGCTACGATCAAGCGGGTCTCGGATAACCGGAATATCTCCTACGCCCAGCGGTACCAGCTAAATGCTCTTATTTCCCGTTTTACATCTTACAGAGAGCTTTGGCGAAGAACCTTAAGGGCAAGAGGCGAAGAACTCATCTAAAAAAAGCGAACCTTAAAATCGGGTTCGCTCTTTTCCTTATTGACAACCGTTAGAGTATTCAGACAGCAACCTTCTTCATAACATTTTCAGCCTGTGGCCCTTTTGGGCCGGTGGTAACCTCGTATTCAACCTCCTGGCCCTGGATCAACGTCTTATAACCGTCACCTGTTATCGAGCTGTAATGCACGAATATATCCTGCTCACCGGGTTGTTCGATAAAACCGTAACCCTTTGCGTTGTTGAACCATTTTACCATTCCAATTTCTTTAGACATTTTCTTAATTCCTCCTGCAAACTTCAAAAAATTAATAGCTTCATACAAAATAGCGTTCTATCGAACGCCAAAAAATCAAAAAACCACACTCATCAAATGCCGCACAAAAATTGCATTTGGAATGCAGTTCAAATCTATGTCGAATACGGGCATTTGAAAAAAACACTAAACCTTAAACTTCAAGATTGCCGGAACCTATGTGGGGTTTTTGATTGACGAATGAGAATTTAACCATATTTCACGCGTCTGTCAAGACTTTTTTTTTCGTTTATTCAAATTTGATCGAAAATTGACATAAATATTCTGATAAACGATGATTAAGCATTATTTCAGTGAGGAATCTGCAATCGTTAAAATGACGGAAGAATACGGAAAAAACGGGGCGCTTTCCTACAACAAGTATCTAAAAGTTCCCGAGCTTATCCGGCTGCAGGAAACGCTTTCCGATCCGCCGAGCCACGACGAACTGCTTTTCATTGTTATTCATCAAACTTATGAACTTTGGTTTAAACAGATTCTTCATGAGATCGATGCAAGTATTAAATGGCTTGTCGAAGGCCGGCCGTTTCGCGTAAATCATTCGCTACGGGCGGTGGTCGGCATCGAAAAAGTCCTGGTTACGCAAATTCACATTCTCGAAACAATGGCCCAGGTCGGGTTTCTCGAATTTCGCGACAAGCTAAACCCTGCAAGCGGCTTTCAATCGATGCAGTTTCGCGAGCTGGAATTTGTTTCCGGGGCAAAGGACGAAAAGATCTTGAATTTTTTTAGGAACGACGAGTTTGCTTTCGGGAGATTAACCGAACGATTTAACGCGCCGACTTTGGGCGATGCGTTTTGGGGCCTTCTCGGGCGAAACGGTTTTGCCGTCGGAACTTATGAGGAAAAAGTTCAGGCAATCGTCCGTATATTAGAAAAACCCGAAAAATACGCCGATTATTTCACTATGCAGGATCTGCTTATCGAACATGACGAAACTATCGTTACGTGGCGATACCAGCACATTTTGATGGTCGAGCGGATGTTGGGTATGAAACGCGGCACCGGCGGCTCCGAAGGCGTCGGATATTTGATGACCACACTCTCCAAAAAATTTTTCCCGGAACTTTGGGAAGCGAGGACGCACCTAAAAATTGACGGTTCTGAACCGCCTGCGGTAGCGGAAGGTTGAAATTTGTCATTGCTATTGCCCGTTTTATTCTCTGAACTTTGTTTGTAACCCAAGTTATTTTTAGTTTCCAAATATAATGAAGCGGGTGCAGGTCAACCCTTCTGACCTGTAATTGAGATTGCTTTTATTGTTCCTGAATTTAAATAGCAAATTCAGTTAAAAAAGCGAAAATCAAGCTTAATACATGCAAGACGAAAGGCGGCTTGTCCCTGCTTCTTTAAACCCCTCAGGTTACGAAACACTTATAGTTTCCAGATATAATCGAGCAAGGGGCAGCTCCGACTTCACAAAATTCTCCGGTGTTTCGAGCAAAATGATTCTTCCCTTGTCCATCAACGCGATCCGTGAGCCGAGCAGCATCGCTTCATGCAGATCATGCGTCACGAAAACGGCCGTTTTTCCCAAATCCCTTACAAGCTTTGCAAATTCCTTTTGAAGGTTCGTCCGGGTTATTGCATCGAGAGCTCCGAAAGGTTCGTCAAGCAGCAAAATGCCAGGATCGGCTGCCAACGCCCGCGCGACGCCGACGCGTTGTTGTTGCCCACCGGAAAGCTCATGCGGAAAACGTTCGGCGAACTTTGGTATACTCAGCCCGACAAGCTCCAGCATCTTGGTGGTCCGCTCCCGCTTCCGGCCTTCGTCCCAGTTCTCAAGCCCCAACACCAATGCGACATTCTCTGCAGCCGAAAAATGGGGAAACAGACCGGCTTCCTGCAAGACATAGCCGATGCGCCTCCGCAGCTCGATCGCGTCCCAATCGATAGTCGATCTGCCTTCCACCAAAACAGTACCGCTTGTCGGTTCGATCAGGCGATTTATAAGCTTTAGCGTCGTTGTTTTGCCGCAGCCGGATTCGCCCAAAAGTACGAGGATCTCGCCTTTGAGTATCCGCAGGTTCAGATCAGCAAGGATTTGATTTCCGCCTATCAAATAACCTACATCACTGAATTCAACTATTATTTGCTGGTCAACCTGCATTGATTTGGAGAATTCTATCATAGACATACCCAGCCGGGAGCACTAACGAATTCCAGTCGCAGATGGCGACGCTTTCATATCTGTCGCCTTTGGCGAAGGAAGGCTCATTTTTTTTGAACTAAACCAAATACGATGTCGTAGAATAAAAACAACGATGTCCAAAAAGTTCGATACAAATCCACTTGATCCGGAATTTCCCGAAAAGGCGAAAGCGAAATCTGCCGCAGCGCCGGCATACCAGCCGCCTGAAAAAACATTTAACACGTCTAGATTTCCAAGTACTCCGACAAGCATAACCGAGGAAGAAACCCGCCGTCTCAATAACGCAAGGTTTAATTCATATGCGTTTCAAGGCGGTAAAACGCCAGCTCTTTACCAGACCGCAAATTTGCTTGAAATGAACGAAGCGTCCAGCCGAAAGATTGCAAAGGTCGGAATGCCCGAAAAATTTTTGATCGGGCTGCCGTATCTGCCATTTTACATTGGCCTGGTCGCGGGCCTCATCCTGCTTCTGGTCGTTCCGAAGGGCGAGCCAAAGGTGCGTTTTCATGCCGCGCAGGGACTTGCGGCGCACGTCGGTATTTTGATCGTTACGTCGATCCTGGGATTGGTCGGCGGCCTTGCCGAGTTGGGAAGTTTTATTTTCTCGGCGGTAACCGCGGTTATGCTGATTGTTTTCGCCATAAAAGCGTGGAAAGGAAAGCCCGTTCACATCGAGTCGGTCGATGATCTTACCAACTGGCTGGAAGAAAAGATCGGGCCGCTTAAATCCTAGGCAATTTTGAGTAAGGGAG
>JACDAY010000257.1 GCA_013695195.1 Blastocatellia bacterium
AAATTCATATGCGCCGATTCATCGCGGAAAACCCAGTTTGTCCCGCCGGCAAGGCCATGCAGCAAGCCTTTTGACCGCAAAAAATAAACATAAGCAAACGCCGCAAAGAAAAACAGCCCTTCGATACATGCCGCGAAACATATCAGGTTGAGAAGAAACTGTTTCCTGTCTTCGCGCGTCCGCAAAGAGTCCAATTTATCAATCGAGTCGATCCATTTCATGCAAAAATTGCCTTTCGCCCGAATCGACGGTATATTTTCGATTGCCGCAAACGCCTGCTCGCGTTCCTTCATGTCGGGAATATATGTATCCAGCAGCGTCAGATAAAACTGGACATGCACCGCTTCTTCGTACAGCTGCCGGGAAAGATACATCCTGGCTTCCGGTGAATTTATATGCTTGTAGAGATTTAAAACGAGATTATTGGAAACGATGGAATCGCCCGTTGCAAAAAAAGCAACAAGACGGCTTATCATATGCCGCTCCGGTGCCGTCATTTTTGTGCGGAGATCGTTCACATCGGTCGAAAAATCGACCTCCTCGACCGTCCAAGTGTTTTTGATCGAATTTTTATACATTTCATAAAAATCCGGGTATTTCATCGGTCGTAAAGTTAAATTGAATCCGGGATCAAGCAGCATAATTGTTTACCAGTACAAATCTTAAGCTCCGCTAGGAGCGGCATGTTTGTAGCACCGACGTCCAAAAATAATCTTTAGCTCCATTGGAGCGACCTTTTCTGTCGACAGGCCGTCCCTACGGAACTCGACTTGGATTTCTATTCGGATCTACAAACAGTTCGTTCCTACGGAACTTCAAAAGACTGCGTATCAAGTATAAAGCAAATATATTTGCTATTGACAAGCCTCACAGCTTTCAGGGTTTTCTAAAGAGCAGACTAAGACTTCCTCGTCGCTTACAGGCTGCTTCAAATCAGCCGTAACCTGCGAGATTTTCGTCGCAGGCCTCGAGCGCAGATAGTATGTCGTCTTCAAACCCTTTTGCCATGCGTACATATACATTGACGAAAGCTTGCCGATATTCGGGCTTTCCATAAACAGGTTGAGTGATTGGCTTTGGTCGATAAACGCTCCGCGGTCGGCGGCCATGTCGATGAGCGATCGCATCGGCACTTCCCATGCCGTGCGGTAAATTTCCTTCAACTCGTCCGGGAATTCGTCGATGTCCTGGATCGAGCCTTCGGAAAGCTTGATTTTGGTGCGGATTTCGTCGTTCCAAAGTCCGGCTGTTTTCAATTCCTTGACCAGATATTTATTGATCTGAACAAAATCACCCGACAGAGTTTCGCGTTTAAAAAGATTTGAAACCTGCGGCTCGATGCATTCATAGCAGCCAGCTATCGAAGCGATAGTCGCCGTCGGCGCGATTGCAATCATCAGCGAGTTTCGCAAACCATTTTCGATTACTTTTTCACGCAACGCGTTCCAGCGTTCAATGTCGTCCGGCATAATGCCCCAAAAATCGAACTGAAAATCACCTTTTGCGGCACGTGTATCTGGAAATGCGGGATGAATACCGCGTTCCGCCGCCAAATCGCACGAGGCGCTTAGAGCGGCAAAATATATCTCTTCCTGAATTTTGGCGGAGATTATACGAGCCTGATCTGAATCGAACGGCAGACGCAGAAAAAAGAACACGTCCTGCAAGCCCATAACGCCGAGGCCGATGTTTCGCCATCGATTATTAGAATCTGCCGTGCTGGGGATCGCATAGTAATTAAGATCGATCACGCGGTCGAGCTGCCGGACGGCAAGCCGGACGTTGTTATTCAGTTTGTCAAAATCAAATTCGCCGTCGCGGACATATCGGGAAAGATTTATCGAGCCGAGATTGCAAACTGCCGTTTCCTCTTCGGACGTAACCTCGATAATCTCCGTGCAGAGATTCGAAAGATGCACGACATTTTCCGGTTTTGCCGTTTGGTTCGACTTGCGGTTGCTCGAGTCCTTAAAAGTCATCCAGCCGTTGCCGGTCTGAGCCATCGTCCGCATCATTCGGGCGTAAAGGTCACGGGCTTTTAGCTGTCTTTCAAAAATTCCCTCGGCTTCGGCTTCGACAAACGCCGTTTCAAACTCGTCGCCGTAAAGATCAGGGAAATGCGGCACTTTTTTCGGGTCGAACAGCGACCACATCTCGTCCGACTGCACTCGTTTCATAAACAAGTCGGAAATCCAGTTGGCGATATTCAGATTGTGAGTGCGGCGGGATTCGTCGCCCGTGTTTTCGCGAAGGTCGAGAAAATCTTCGATATCCGCATGCCACGTTTCAAGATAGACACAGCACGCGCCTTTGCGTTTCCCGCCCTGATTAACGGCGGAAACCGATGAATCCAACGTTTTGAGCCAGGGGACAATGCCGTTTGAATGCCCGTTGGTGCCGCGGATCAGAGAGCCTCGGGAGCGGACACGGTGATAGGCAATGCCGATGCCGCCGGAAAATTTTGAGAGCATCGCGACGTCTGAATATTTTTTGTAGATACTTTCGAGGCTGTCCTGAGGTGAATCGAGCAGAAAACAGCTCGATAATTGCTCATGCTTCGTGCCCGAATTAAAAAGCGTCGGCGTGCTAGGGACATATTCGAGCGACGAAAAAAGCTTGTAAAGCTCGATAGCTTCGGCCGGTGTTTCCGAAAGACCGCAAGCCACGCGCATCCAGAAAAACTGGGGCGTTTCTATCACGTCGCGTGTCGAGGGATTTTTTAATAAATATCGGTCGTACAATGTCCGAAGTCCGAAAAACTCAAACAGATCATTGCGGCTCTGGTCTATCGCGTCGTTAAGCTTGCGGCTGTTTGCCGACACAAAATCGACGACTCGCGGTGCGATCAAGCCTTCTTTTGCACCGAAAGCTATCGACTGCGAGAAAGAGTGAATTTCCTGATTCCGTACTTCCTTTTCGACGTATTGATTGAGAAGCCGCGCTCCCAGACGTGAGTATTCCGGCTCCTCGAATATAAGGCTGGCAGCCGTCTGGATCGAAAGTTTATCGAGTTCCCTGGTCGTTGCGCCGTCATATAAACCACTGATCGTCTTGGTCGCAATCCGCATAGCATCGACACTCGGCAAGTTCACGCAGCAGCGGGATATCGCGCGGACGATCTTGTTGATATCGACCGGCTCGAATGAGCCGTTCCGTTTGCGGACGCGCATCGTAGTCTGGGTTGTTTCTTCAGTTTGGCGGGCTGTTGCCGAGCCTTGTCCGATAAAAGTGTCCATATATAAAGCACCTCGATAATTCGTTTCAAAATCGTGCCGCAAGCTATTCGCAGGGACGTCAATGCCGAGGGAAAAGCGTAAGCTACGCAGCCCGCTATTTCCATTGAAAGCACGGACTTTGATTACAGCGTTTAACTTTTCAGTTTTGCAGTTGGGCTGTTGGAGAGGTGAACGAGGGCAATCTCAGACCTCCGCAGTCCTGACTTTTCCTAAAATCAAACCGCTGCGTATTATCGCGGCTTTGACCAAAACAAATACTAAATTGTCGAGCGTTCCTGCAGTGCTTATAGACTATATGGTAGTCAAAATCATTTGTCAACACAAAATGTTGTGGTTTTTAAAAAAATTGCTAACTGTATTCGCAGCATCAATTAACGCTATGCTGGCAATGTAATGGATAATTCTACGTAACAATATATTAAGATCTGAACGCGCAGTCATTTTATGCTGAATTTTATGTTTATCTGAGTAATTTCTGAACTTCGCTTTTCCAAAAACGTTGCTTTCTGCGACGTCGTTAAGATGATCTACACTAAAACCAACTCATCGTAAGCAAATTTCACATTGTCGGGCAGAAGACGTGAATCGCGTTCATGAAGAATGTCGTGGTTCAGATGTGTGAGAAATGCCCGTTTCGGTTTAAGGTCTTGGATGATTGCCAGGGCTTCGTCGATGTTAAGATGCGTGGAATGCGGTTTGACACGAACACAATCGAGCACCAGCACGTCGAGATCGCGGAGGCAGTCCATCGATTCCGGCGGTATGATCTTTAAGTCAGTTGCATATGCAAAATCATTGAAACGGTACGCGATTACCGGCAGTTCTCCGTGGAGCACCTCAAGCGGCGTAATAATCAGGCCGTTACCGAAGCAGAAAGGAGAATTGGCTACGACGGTGTGCGGAATGAGCAGCGGCAGGCCGCCGCCGAAATGTGTTGGTTGAAAAACATATTGAAAAATTCGTTTGAGATCGGTCCAGGCCGTTTCGTTCGCATAAATGCCCATCGCGCCGTAGCGGAAGTTCAACGGGCGAATATCGTCGAGCCCGAAAACATGATCGACGTGGCAATGCGTAATAAAAACCCCATCGAGCCGGCCGATATTTGCACGAAGGGCCTGCTGGCGAAAATCTATCGACGTATCGACAAGGATCTTTTTATCATCGTGTTCGATAAGGATCGAGACACGCAGGCGTTTGTCCCGCGGATCGTCGGAAAGGCATGTCTCGCAATCACATGCGATCGAGGGAACACCAGTCGAGGTGCCGGTTCCGAGAAAGGTCAGCTTCATTGTAATGTCCGCCAAACTTCAGTTTGTCTCAGGAGAATTCACAATAATATGTGTCGCGTTGGAACGACAAACTGAAGTTTGTCGGACGTTACTTTTTACCTAAAATATCTGCGCCGGAGAATTGCTGCTTTGCCTTGTCCTTTAACTTCTCTTCAGTCGCGCGAACCATCGTTACGTACTGCATACGCAGATCACCCAAAATGCCTTCCAACAGACGGCTTTCCTGTGGATGAAGATTGTCTTTGGTTTTTGTGCCGAGCATTGCCAGAATATCCAGCCAATATTTGCCTGTTTCGAGATCAACGCTCCTTTGGCCGGTCGCCGGATGCGGCATTGCCCCGAGAGAGGCCGCGGCGTTTGTCGCGAGCGTAGAAAGAAAATTAACAAAACTTGCCGGGTCTTCGGCACCGGGTATTTCTTCGGTTTCCGGCTCCGTTACGGGGGCTTCATCGATTCCGGCAGGCTCTTCGATAGCCCTCGGTTGCGCAACAGCTTTCGTTGCCGATTGCTCATCGGCTTTCGGTTCAAACACAACACCTTCTTTGAGAGAACCGTCCGCATTAAATTTTCGCCGGTCGGTTACCTTAAAAGTAACTTCTTCCTGATTGTCATCTCTTCCGATCATATGTTTTTAAATCCAGATTCGATAGTAACATTTCGAGTAAAAGTCTGGAAAGTCTGGTTCGGAAACCTTGAAGGAGTCTCCCCGGGCTTCGGGACTTACTAGACTTTCCGAACTTTCTAGACTTAAATTAGTTATGTCCAAAACTTTCGATGATTTAATCTCAGTAATGACGCGTCTTCGTGGTCCGGGCGGATGTCCGTGGGACGCCGAGCAAACATATGGTTCGCTGGCCCAGTATCTGCTTGAAGAGTCTTACGAGGTATTCGATGCTATTCAGGAAGCTGCCGAAACGGGCGACACCGCAAATTTACGTGAAGAGCTCGGCGATCTGCTTTTGCAGGTCGTGTTCCATTCGACGATCGGAGTCGAGAAAGGAGATTTTACCATTGACGACGTTGTCGGCGGCGTCACGCAGAAGTTGGTTCTGCGACATCCGCACGTCTTCGGCAGTATCAAGCTCGAAAATGCTCAGGACGTTCTCGATAACTGGGACGATCTGAAAGCTAACGAACGCAAAGCGTCCGGCAGGATTGAAAAGGTAAAATCTTCAATTCTAGACGATGTCCCGGTTCATTTTCCGGCACTGCTCGAAGGATTAAAGCTTACCAAAAGAGCTGCAAAAGTTGGATTCGACTGGGAAAACGCAGAGCAGGTCTTTGAAAAGCTGGCGGAAGAAATTGCCGAATTGAAACAAGCTGTCGAAAAAAATGATGTCGAAAATATCGAAGAGGAGATCGGCGATCTTATTTTCGTGCTGGTAAACCTGGCGAGGAAATTGAACGTTGAACCCGAAACGGCCCTAAAAAAAACTAACCGCAAGTTCCGGCGAAGATTTGTCTTCATGGAAAAAGAACTGGAGGCTATCGGCAAAAATTTGGAAGAAGCAGATTTGGCTGAGATGGATGGACTTTGGAATAAGGC
>JACDAY010000287.1 GCA_013695195.1 Blastocatellia bacterium
TTCGGATTCTTTTTGATTATTTCTTCGACCGGTAGATGAAATGGATGGATTTCGCAATAAACGCCCTGCTCACGCACACGCCGTGCGATAAGCTGCGTGTACTGCGAGCCGAAATCGAGGATAAGAATGAGTTCGTGGTTCAAAAGAAAATCGCTCCTTGATAGTAAAGGAACGATTATACTTTGTCTTAAAATCCGTTCAAATGAGGGCCTTCATTCATGCCGCGGATACATAGCGCCGTTTTTGATATGTCCTATCGAATCCGCGACAAGATCTTCGAGAACCTTTTCATCAATATCGGAGAGCTTCTTTATATATAAACAGGATTTGCCGGTTTTGTATTTGCCTAGCTTGGACATATGTTCGTCGTATTTGGCAAAGCCGTCCATTATATATATCGTGAGATTTGCCTTTCGCGGCGAAAATCCGGTGAGCCCCGAATCAAGCTCGCGGCCCGACGCATATTTTAAATGATGCGAGCCAAACCCAATGATCGACGATCCCCACATTTTCGGTTCCGCGCCACTGGCACGCCTCATAATTTCAACGATTCTGAAGCTGTCGGCCCGTTTTTGTTCGTTATCGATTTCGTTCAGAAAATCCTCAACGCTCGCGTCGGTAAGTTTCGTTTTCAGTTCCGCTATTGCCATTTTGTCACTACTCAAAGATTAAATACCGCCAGGATGAATTGCGGACATTGTATCAGAGTTTGATCCGAAATTTCGACAGGCTTCAGCTGAATTCTTATTGATCAACCTCAAACTTGACAACTTGCCGAGAAGTTTTTAATCTTTAAGTTCGCTTTTAGGGGCGAAACATTCCGCAGTAGCTCAATGGCAGAGCATTCGGCTGTTAACCGAAGGGTTGTAAGTTCGAGTCTTACCTGCGGAGCCAATAAACACGGGTATTTCACAAAGTTGTGAGATGCCCATTTTGTTTATGTCCCCCAAAAAGTCCCCCTAGAAGGTGATTTCACGCTAAAAAGGGCGCTTTAAGCGTCCCCTAAAGTCTTTTTCTTGGTTCCAACTTGTTTCAGCTTCATCTGTCGGATAGAGTTCGCGAACTTTCATTAACGCGAGTTTTGCCCTAAACGATAACGGAGCGTCCCGTTCGCGTTCAGTCTTGGTATGGTTGCCAATGATGTTGATCTTGTCTTGTTCAAAGTCGATGTCTGACCATCGCAGCTTTAGCATCTCGCCACGCCTCATACCGCTATCGACTGTCAATAAAATAATGGTTTTCAGTCGTGGGTTGTCGCTATTGACCGTCTGCGAAACTTCGCGGTCTTTGCCGTAATGCCTTCGTGTGTAAGTGTGTGTCCGGTCGCCCAGCTCGCAAGCGGCAAGCAAACGCTGTTCTTCATCCTCACTCATTACGCGGGTTCTTTGGCTACTATTACCTTTGAGCCGTCAATATATCCCGGGTTATCCATCCTTGCGCTAATGCGTGATTCATAATCATTCGCATCGTCTGCAACTCGCGGTTGATAGTGGTTAGCTTCACAGCTTTGAAATCGCCTGACGCGATAACTTCCGCTCTGCGTGAGCCGATCTTCAAACGCCACTGTCGATACGCTTTCAGGTTCGCGGTCGTTATCTCGCCAATCTTCTGCTTGCCGAAATACTGACGCAATACTTTCAAATAGCTTTTACCGGAGCCAAACTGCGAACGCCTTCCGTCTTGATGCCCTCGACGATCCTTGCTGTTTTGTAGTGCGTATTCTCTAGCACGGTTATGCGGTCGTACCGCGCATCGGTTCGGGTGAGGTGAACTTTTATGTCTGAGCCTGGGCATACGATGAGGAGAAAAAGCACCCTCTTTAACTTTTATCTTGTAACCAGCCTGCAGGATTAGATCGCTTTTGCTAGCTCGTGGATACTACCAGCAATCTTTTCAATTGCGGAGGTCACATCATTAATACTGTCGGGCTGCGAAAGCATTACTTCGTGCGAAAGCCAAAACGAACCGGAACACATCTCTTCGGCTGCCGGACAATCATTACGAATGTGCTTATAATCGTTAAATACTCGGTTTTTATAGAGCGGGTGCGGGTAGCCAGCCGAACAAGGAATGCCTTCAGCCGCAAGTGCCTTGACGAAATCATCTTTTGTAATTCCAGGAAAACGATCACGGTTGAGCCGGATCATATAAAGATAATAACTGTGACAGCTGACCCGCTCGTCCACAAACGGCGTTGATATTAAATCTATCCCACTTAATTGTTCGTTAAGAAACTGCGCATTCTCATTTCGTCTCTCAATTTGCTCCGGCATTCGTGAAAACTGTGCGAGAAGAATTGCTGCCTGCCACCCGGTCAAACGATAATTGGTTCCCAATCGCACGTGTTCGTACCAAGCGCCGCCGGTACGCCGTCCTTGATTGCATATCGAGCGTGCTATTTCGGCTAACTCTTCATCGTTCGTAGTCAAGAAACCCCCTTCCCCTGCCGTCAGATTTTTTGAAGCCTGAAAACTGAATGATCCGAAATGTCCGAAGCTGCCAATGCTCTTTCCTTTCCATGCTGCGCCATGAGCGTGTGCGCAATCTTCTATCACAATCAATTGATGGCGTTCGGCGATACTCATCAATCTGTCCATATCCGCCGGCTGTCCTGCGAAATGTACTGGAATGATAGCTCGGGTTCGTTCGGTAATGGCCTCTTTGACGCGGCCTGGATGGAGGTTATACGTTTCTTCGTCTATATCGGAAAAAACCGGTGTGGCCCCGATTCGTAAGACTGCCGTTGCGGTTGCGATAAAGGTGACGGGCGGAACTATTACCTCGTCACCTGGACAAATACCTGCTGCAGAAAGTGCCGTTTCCAAGGTTACTGTTCCGTTAGCCGCTGTGATGCCGAAACGGCATTGGTGAAAAGCGGCAAAGGTTTGTTCAAATTCGGCGACTTTGGGGTTATATCCGCCCCAAACGCCGCTCTCAAGAACTTCCTTAAGCGCCGAAAGTTCACGTTCATCGTAAACCGGATAACTTGCAAACGGTTTTCGCCTGATAGGTTCTCCTCCCAAAATCGCTAATTTTTCCATAGTTTTTCCGTTTAGCTAACGCTGAAGATATAAAGAAATATTTCTTATAAAGAAAAGCTTGACAGGTGACTTGCTTTGGTGTAATGTTCCGCCATCATTTCAAGTTTGGTAGTTATACACCATAAAGCATTAATTTTCAATTTAAATCCTTTGTAAGTCAATTTTGACAAATTCGATACGAGAATTTCGATACAAAGTAGAACTTTATAAATGAAAACTAAACAAGAACATCTTGCTCCGATGAAAGCGGGAAGCCTCATTAGGATTAAAAGTGCCATGGAAAGCTTTAAGCCGTCGGAACGCGCAGTCGCCGAATTTGTGCTGGCAAATCCGGAGCAGGTCATGCATATGTCCATTTCGGAAGCCTCGCAAAATATCGGCGTCGGAGAATCAACGATCATTCGATTTTGCCGGGTAATGGGTTACAAGGGCTATCAGGATTTTAAGCTGCGTTTGGCTCAGGATTTGGTTGAACCGGTTCACTACATTCACGAAAACGTCAGTTTTGGTGACAGTGCGGAAGATTTAGCTAAAAAGGTTTTTCAAACCAACCTTAAAGCGGTGGAAGATACCATGAAAGTGCTTGACCCGGAAATGGTAGAAGTCGCCGCAAGGGTTTTAACCGGAGCACGACGGATTGATATTTACGGAGTCGGCTATTCGTCATTCACGGCTAATGACGCAAAACTGAAATTAGCCAGACTGGGTCTTATTGTTGATGCTTACGGTGACGCTCATCTTCAGGCGATGGCGGCAGTGTCGCTCACAAAAAGCGATGTCGTTATTGGAATTTCACATTCCGGCAGCACCAAAGATGTGGTTGATTCACTTTCAGCGGCGCGAAAAAACGGGGCCGTGACCATTGCCATTACGAATTTCAGTCCTTCGCCAATAACCAAGGCTGCTGACATAGTGCTTTTGACCGCTGCGCCTGAATCGACATTCGGCGGAGAAGTCCTGACTTCGCGAATTGCCCAGTTATGCGTGGTAGATGTGATGTCGGCAACGGTTGCCATTACGTTAGGAGAAAAGTGTCTGGCACTAATCGAAAAAACTTCGGAAGCCGTAAAAAAGAAACGTTATTGAAATAACCAGAATCCTTTTTTGCTGTACTGTTTTCGGGAAGTAAAGATTTAGAGGAATAAGAAAACAAATGTTTTCTCAGTTTTAACAAGGTGGTGGGATTAACGCAGAAATTTTCATGGAAAAGAAGGTAGATTTCCTCGGAGGTTGATTATGAAGCATAATTATTTCAAAGCCATTCCTTTTATTTTGGTAATTTTGTTATTGCCATCACTTGTATTTGGGCAGACGGAAAAAGGGTCACTCGTCGGAACGGTTAGCGATGCGAACGGCTCGGCAGTTTCTAACGCGACTGTTACGATAACTGATTTGGGAACTAAAACGACGCAAACCTTTACTACTAACAGTGACGGAATTTATAATGCCCCATTTCTTAATCCGGGGTCATACGAAGTTTCAGCAGCAGCACCGGGATTTTCCAAAACCGTTGTTACTAATGTTGTTGTTTCAGTCGGCTCGCGCGCAAACGCCAACATAGAACTAAAGATTGGTGCAGTTACGGAAACTGTTAATGTAGAGGATTCAGCGCCCTTAGTTCAAACCGAAAATGCCAATGTCGGACAAGTAATTACCAGCCAGCAGTTAACTGATCTGCCGTCAGCTAACCGAAATATCTACAGTTTTCTATCGCTCGATTCAACAGTAACGGGACAGGGCGTCAATTCAAGCAACGCCGAAGCTTTTCGGCTGGAAAGCGCCGGCACAATGTCTATTGGCGGCGGGAGACCTTCGTCAATAACATTCAAGATTGACGGGCAGGCGAATACTGACCCAACTTTCGGAACGCCGACGATTACTCCGTCTTTGGATAGCATAAAAGAGTTTCAGTTACAGAACAATGCTTATTCGGCCGAGTTCGAAGGCTTCGCACAGGTCAATGTTGCTACAAAGAGCGGGGCCCGTCGCTTTCGCGGCTCGCTTTTTGAGTTTCACCAAAACTCCTTTTTGCAACCCCGTAATCCGCTGGGAGCAATAAACGCACAGGGAAGGCGGAGCAAAAACAAGCTGCGCTACAACCAATTCGGCGGAACCGTCGGCGGACCTCTTTGGGTGCCGAATTTCGGCGAAGGCGGTCCGGTGCTGAGCAAAGAAAGCACATTTTTCTTTTTCAGCTATGAAGGTTTGAGAAATAATGCTCGCGGGTTGGGTTTCGCCAGGGTTTTGACGCAAGCGGAACGCACGGGCGACTTTTCCACTAATCTGGGCGCCTGTATGACGTCAGGTGGGAATTCCGTACCGCAGCTTAATCCTAACGGCACGCCATCAGGCAACTGTATTCGCACCGGACAGATATTCGATCCGGCAACAACCGTGGCTAATCCTTTGTTTAATCCTAATCAAGCCCAGTCGGTTTTTAATCCTCAGTTTATCCGGCAGCCTTTTGCAAATAACCAAATTCCGGCTAACCGGCTCGATCCCAGGGCACAGGCATTTATTAACACCGTTCAGCCGCTCCCGAATTTCGTTTCAACCTCTGATCTGAATTATGCTGGACCAACAGGAAATAATTTTATAAACAATCAATACTCGATCCGTATAGACCATCAAATCTCCAACAACGATTCGGTATATGGCAGATACAGCCGGCAAAACAACCAGCGCGATAACGAGGCGGTTTTGGCGTATCAGGGAATTGACCTCAGGGGACAGGGACAAGTATTTAATTCTTCCTGGACACATGTTTTTAGTAACAACTTGGTTAATGAATTCCGCATAGGATATTTGCACGGGATTTACGGTCAAAGTGTTACGGAAATTGACCCGGTCCAGTTTGGCGTCGGCAATACAACCCTTAACACTATCCCGGGTCTTATACTTACGGCCGGCGGCACACTGAGTTACGGCGGTTTTACGGGTTCGGTTCTTGAGACGAATCAAAAAACTTATCAGATTTCCGATAATTTATCGCTGACACGCGGAGTTCACAGCATTAAATTTGGATTTAAAGCCGATCATAACCGGTTTAGGAACATAGAACGCGGTAACTCTGGCGGATCACTTACTTTCAACGGACTCTTTAGTGTCGGCAATAGCAGCCTGGGCGCTAATGCAGCGCGCCCTAATTCGATCGCGGATTTTTTACTCGGGCAGGCGAGCGCACAAGCATTGAATGTCCCTAATCCTGCTCTTTTGCGTAATACGCCCTGGGCGGCTTATGTGCAGGACGACTGGAAAGTAAATCCCCGGCTGACGGTTAATATCGGACTTCGCTACGAACTTCATCAACCATGGAGTGATGAACGGCTTGGCGGCAGAACGGTTGATCTGACGGGAGAGGGGCGCCTCTTGGTTCGCGACCCGGAAGTCGCCCGATTAGCAAACAGTCCGATGGTGGTCTGCTGCACCAGTGCGCAAGTTGTTGAAACGGACAAAAACGATTTTGCTCCGCGGATCGGCGTCGCCTACCGCCCTTTTGGAAGCGATAACACGGTCATACGGGCGGGTTACGGAATGTTCTACACCGATACCAACCAGTTTTATCATTGGCTGTATTATACGCCGCTTCGCAGTGGCACTTTTGCTGCCAATGTATCAAATTTTCAATCCCCAGCCGCTACATTTAACGACCCATTTCCAGGTAGTCGTTTTACCCTGCCGGGAAGCAGCGGCATAAATATCGGTATCCCCGCGGGAGTAAATCCGGCGGCAGTAAACAATCAGCCGGTTATCTCGATTTCGGCACTCGGCCCATATAAAACTCCGCAATCGCATCAATGGAGCGTTGGTGTTCAAAGGGAGATGCTGAAAAATCTGGTTTTGGACGTCAGCTACAAAGGCTCGATAACTAAAAATCTTCCGGTTCAATGGTTTTTTAATCAGCCGACCTTTAGCGATACGCCTGTTAATTTCCAGAGTTTAGATCCAGCAGCTAATCCTTATCTAAGAAGACAATACGATAATTTTTCGATCGGCTCGAATATTGTGGCGAATGTTTTGGAAGCAGAATACAGGGCTTTAACAATAAAGATTGATAAGCGTTTCTCGGACGGCTATGGTTTTCTGTCGACTTACACCTGGTCCAGATCCATTGATCAGGGGGCGGAGACTGGAACGCTCGGGCAAAATCACGCTTTTCTGCCGAACAATCTCGATTTCGATGCCGGTCGCGGTGTTTCTCTCTTAGACATTCCTCATCGCTGGGTGACGAGCGGAAATTTTGAGTTGCCGTTCGGCAGAGGCAAGCGGTTTTTGAACCACGGCGGGATTGTCAATATGTTATTGGGCGGCTGGCGTTTATCCGGTATCTTTCAAATACAGTCGGGACAACCGTTCTCGCCTTATCTCTTAACTACCGGCTCAAGGACAAACACTGGGGTTTCAGTAGTTGAGCGAGGCAATTTTGGAAACACGACTCCATATACGAGAGAGGAATGGAATGCGGCTGTCCAGGCTTGGCTGAACGGTGCGCGTCTTTACATCATCCGACCCGACGCGATTGATTTGAACTATACGGGACTTGGAAACATTCCGCGCAATGCTTTTCGCTATCTCCACACGCGAAGACTTGATCTTTCTCTCGCAAAGGTTACCAGATTCGGCGAATCGAGAAGCGTCGAGCTTCGCCTTGATATGTTTAACGCGACGAGGGAAGTATTGCATCATCCTGTTTTTCACACCCAGGTCGCCGGTGCAAACGCCCTGACCAACCCGCTAAGAGGCAGTATTCCGGGAAGAAACATCTACTTTCTTCCGCACACGCTTCAGTTAGGAATCAGAATCAACTTCTAAAACTATCGTGTTGAATGTTAATGACGAATGGCGTGAAAAACCTGCGCCATTCGCTTACAATAAAAATAATAGGGGAATTTGGTATTAGCCTTTGTTCAATAAGGAGAGATGACTGTGTTATCAGCAGGCTTCAGCAAAGTTTCTATATCACCTCCGCTGGGTGCGCCTCTGGCTGGATTTGCAGCACGTCAAGGCGTCTGTGAAGGGATTCACGATGAATTATTCGCGCGGGCTTTGGTCTTGGAAAATAATGGGAAAACCATCGTTTTTATAGGTCTCGATGTACTTGCTGTTTCGTCGGAATTTGTCAATCGTGTCAGGGCAAAGATTGAACGGAGAACAGGTATCCCCAACAACTCAATTATGATTGCTTCGACGCATACCCACGCCGGACCGGTCACAGTTAAAACCTTCTTCAATCCCGAGGGGACCCTGGATCCCGATTATATGAATTCCCTGGCTCAAGCAATTGAAGATAGTGTTTCGGAAGCCTGGGAAAAAAGATTTCCGGCGCGTGCCGGTGTCGGCAGCGGCTTCGTGTCAGGTATCGGGGTTAATCGCCGTACGCCTGATAAAAAACCGATTGATGAAGAAATCGGCATTATCAAAATTGAAGATACTAATGGCAAATTACGCGCCGTTCTTATAAATTATGCC
>JACDAY010000077.1 GCA_013695195.1 Blastocatellia bacterium
ATGCCCAAGGCTCCGATGCTGCTTCATCGCCTTTGCATAAAGCGACATATCAGACATAAATTCCGGCGAAGAGATCTGCGCCGTCAGGTCTTCGTAACTCTTTTCAATTTGTGCAAGTTTCTCTAGCATAGATTTTCACCGCAGAGACGCGGAGACGCAGAGTGGAACAAAGCAAAAGGAAAACGATAAAGGCAAACTACTCTTTGCTGTTAACTTTTTCATTCTCTGCGTTTCCGCGGTTAATCCGCTTACGCCGTCTGCGGTTCGAGTTTGAGCGATTCATCCAGAGCCTTTATAGCGACTTCGAGCTGTTCGCCGTCCGGTTCCTGCGTTGTGATGTTTTGCAGCCACAGGCCCGGGAGCGTCATAAGCTTAAAGATCGCGCTTGATTCTTTTTTCGCCGCATAACGGATAATTTCGTATGAAAGGCCTGCAACCAATGGCATCAGGGCGATTCTCACGACCAGATTCAGCCACATAGCGTCAAATTTTATTACCGAGAACAAAACGATCGCAACGAGCATAACTACCATCAGAAACGACGTTCCGCAACGCGGATGCTGCCGCTTTTGAACCGTGGCGTTATCGACGTTCAGGTTGAGTCCTTTTTCCCAAGTGAAAACGGTTTTATGTTCGGCTCCATGATATTCGAAAACGCGCCTAATGTCCTTTAAATACGACATCGAAAAAATCATTATTAAGAAGAAAAGCATCCGCACAAGGCCGTCCAGTAGGTTGAAGGCGACCCATGAATGCGGTTTGATCTCCCATATGTAGGCCTTGATAAATTCCCACCAGCTTGCACTTGCAGCAATCGCCGGCGCTTCGGCCCAGCCGAGAGCGATGAAAGCAATGTTAGTCAAAATGAGCGGCGCGACGATAAAAAGAAGCACGTTAAATGCGAGAGCAAAGATGATCGAGCCGACGGCGCCCGCCGATTGCGAGGCTTTTTTTGCCTTCGGTTTTTCGGGCATGATAACCTTCACAGGTGCTTTCGTGAAATTTTCGTCCATCGTGCCGTCTACCAACGCGGCCTGCCTTTCAAACGCTCTTTCTTTCGTCAATTCTTCCTGGGCTTTAAGATCGTCTTCATAAATTTTCGCGGAAAAGTTTAATGCCTTGATTCCGAGCGCCATTGACTGGATCAACGTCGCTCCGCCGCGAAGTATAGGAAAATTGAGCCACGAATATCTGTCGCTCCATTTGGGCAGAGTTTCCGCCGTATGGACGATCGAGCCGTCGGATTTGCGGCAGGCGATGGCGTACGCACCGGGCGTTCGCATCATTACACCTTCCATAACGGCCTGGCCGCCAACGATCAGGTCCCGTTGAACCGAGAAGATAGAGTGCAGGAATTTAAGTTTTCGAGCGGAATTTTTCTTTTTCATATTTTCATTTCACTGCCGTTTGATTTGATTCGGTATCGTTTTGTTGCTTGTCTTCTCCATTTTTGGTTATTATGGATTGCCAGTCGATATTGAAAAGGGTTTCCACTTTAGTTTAGAAATAACTAACGCCGACCTTGTTTCACCCGTCGCCGGTGTAAAATTTACACCTACAGCAACGGCGCGCAAAAAGCGTCGGCGTCAAATTTGTCCAGCTAATATCTGTAGGCAGCCAAAATCAATTTAAACATCTGCTGTCTCTACGGCCGCTGCCGGTTCCACGGTCTCCACCGTTTCGGCCTGGCCGCGGGCATAACGCCTCTTAAAGCGGTCGACACGCCCGGCTGTATCCACCAATTTCTGCTTGCCGGTAAAAAACGGATGGCAGTCCGAGCAAATTTCGACGTGCAGATCTTCCTTCATCGTCGAGCGAGTCTTAAATGAATGACCGCACGCACAGATCACGTTAATTTCCTGATAATTAGGATGAATTTCTTGTTTCATAACTTGTATATTCCCCAAAATGCCGCCAAAAACAAACCCTAATAATACCGAATTTTCGGGATAAAAGCAAATTGGAGGTGTATGGAGTGCGTAAGTTCGTCGTAAACAATGCTGCGAAGTAGAAGTTCGTCCTTCGCTTATGGTTGTAAAAGATTTTCCAACCTTTGTTTCTTAATGCCGTAGAATTCCTTGATCGACTGTATTTGTGAATTGACTTTCTCGCTAGCGACAGCTTTCTCAATCCTCGTTCCGACGATCATATTATTCTTTGGCGTGTGCTCGGTGGCAACAAATTCGAAAAGTTTAACCGCATAGCCACTTCTTTCCAAAAGCAACGCGCGAAGGCCGTCTGTGATCGTTTCGGCGGTGCGTTCGAGCATAATTCCGTGCTTCAGGATATCTTTGAACATTTTGGGCGGTTTGATCTGCGGACGGATTTCCTTGTGACAGCAAGGCGCGGCTATGATTATTTCGGCGTCCGCTGAAATGCCTTTGAAAAGTGCGTCGTCGGTCGCCGTGTCGCAGGCGTGGAGAGCGATCAGGATATCGACATCGGTAATATCAGCATCGCCGATGCTCCCTTCCATAAACAGCAGATTTTCGAATTCGCCGGCTTTTGCAATGCTGCTGCACAGCTCGACAAGGTTCGGGTTTGTATCGATGCCTGTAACATTTACATCCATGCCACTTACGTTTTTAAAGTAATCATACGCAGCAAACGTCAAATAACCTTTGCCCGAACCCATATCGACGATATTGAAATCGTGCTTTTCTTTAAGTGAAGACTGATCGAAAAGCCCGCCGAGAATTTCTACAAACTTATTGATCTGTTTCCACTTGTCCTGCTGTTTATCGCGTATAGCGCCATGATCGGTTGTGATTCCGAGAGCTTTCAAGTAAAAAGAGTTTGGATCGATTAGGATCTTCTTTTCCCGGTCGTGCTCAAGCTTCGGTTTTACTGCAAAGGTAGGCTTACCGACATTCAAATGCACCCCTCGCTTTCCGATAGCGAGCTGAAAGTCTTTCGTCGTGGTAAACAGATGCCCGCTGTGAAAATCCTTGCCCAAAAGCTCGCTTAGAATGTGCAGGCCTTCGTCAAGGCTGTAATTTTTGGCAATATCTCGCGTTTGGTAGCGATATAGAAAAAACAACCGCGCACCTTTTCTGGTTTCTACCAAACGGATGAGAAGTTTTTGCAGTTGTCCGTCCGAGCCTTTATAATTGCCTAACGTCATTTTTACAAAAGTTTCGTCGCGCAGGCTTTTGGCGGTCTCGCTGATAAATTTTTCGGTTGACATGATTCGGATATTTTAACGCAAACGCGCAAAGACTCGGAGTCGTAAGGAAAATCCAGGCCGATCTTTATTTTTACCGACTTTGCGATAAAAATTCAAAATAATATGGAAATAATTCAAAGAGACGATTTTCTAAAGGATATACTCGTTATCCTCCGCGAAACCTTTGAAGGCTCGCCCGAAGGCCAGCCCAGTGCATATCTGGATCGCGGGATCGGCATCTTCCCGACGCTGGAAAAGCTTTCGGCAGAAAATGTGTCGCGCGACATTTTCGGTACAACAATAGCCGCACAGACCGAGCATGCCAAGTTTTATCTCGACCGCCTAGTCGAATTTATCAGGGGTAGAACCGATGCCGTCGATTGGGACCAAAGCTGGCTGATCGAAGAGGTAAACGAAGTGGAATGGAACGCCCTGCGGGATGCGGTCCGCAAATCTTACGAAAATGTATTGCTGTGTTTTGCGGAAGTAGAAACCTGGAATCAGGACAATATCGGCGACGCGATAGCGATCATCGCCCACACCTCGTATCATTTAGGCGCGATCCGACAGATCGCAAAGAATGTTTAGTCACGAATTTTCCGAATATCATAATAGAAGAAAATAACCCGCGGAAAAAAGAACATGAACAATATATTTCATCTGGCGTTTCCCGTGCACGATCTCGACGCGGCACGTGGCTTTTATGGCGGCGTTCTTGAATGTGAAGAGGGCCG
>JACDAY010000338.1 GCA_013695195.1 Blastocatellia bacterium
CCCTTAATCGCACTGGGAGTCATATTCGAAGACAATTTGCTTGCAAATGCCGGCTGGATGGTTTCGAGCGTTTCGCTTGTGATCTGGACGGCAATGATCCTGATTGAGAAAATGCTCTCGCCGCGAATACCGATAGAATTGTTGGAAGAAGATTAAGAAAAATTGTATACACATCCAAAACGGGCGAAATATTCCGGGTCGGGATGCGAGTCGTACTCGATGTGCGTCATCTGTGTCAGAGCCTGTGTTTCGTTCGGCTCAAACACTATCGATATTTCCCGCGTAACGCGGGGGTCGTTGTATTTCACAGTTACAGAACCCGTGCGACGAAGGCTTTCGATTTCACCAACATTTTTTCGACCGTCAAAAATGAGTTATAGAAGCCAAGCCGTCCTCGCTCATCGTTCGTGTCGGGGACCTCGACCTATACCGTGGTACCGTCTCGAACTTTCACAAGTACCACACGAGCCGGTTCGAGAAATGCCGAGGTTTCAAGCGAAATAGCCGTCGTAGTTGACGACGCGAGCACTGGCCCACAAGGCATTCGTTTCTTCGGACCCCATCGGATCGGTGCGGAGATTTCGACACGAGTACTGGTGTCGGAACCCCGACCTCACGTAAACCACTCGTGGCACCGGCGAGATTTTCTTTGTCGGGTAAGCGTAGTCGTAGGTCGCGGAGTATTCCGTCTGCGAAAGATTGTTACTCCCGTCCCACGCGTATCGAAGGTTCCCCATCAGATCGTATTGGGCCTTCGTCTCTACATATTGATTCGTTGCGATGTCAAAATAGTTTTTTGTCCAGCTAAACTTGACCATCTCATCTATTTTCCCGCTTGGAGAACGTTGGAACAGTTAGCTCTTGGACGGACCATTTTGAGAATCATGACTTGCGCCTTAGCGATTTTTGCTGTCGACCCTTGTCAGGATAAAAATCCGTGTCAGGGCCGCAGCACGCATGACAAATAAATCCATTTCGCGGATATGGTAACGCGTCAGCCAATTGCCCATTTATATAGAATTCGACTTGTCCTAAACTTTGCGTTTGTGCCCCCGTCGCTATAACCAGCTTATCAGGCGTGATTCGGCTACCCCGCAGTCTGAAATACTGATTTATGTTAAAAAGCCGTTCGCTCGCCAGTTTCTTTGAAGTTTCGCCCGCTCCAGGGCGAATTACTACAATTAAGAAGGAATTTTCTCTCAATCGTTCAAGGGCGACAGAGACGACTACATCTTGCCGCGCAACGGCTTCATCGCAACCCAACGGATTGGAAAGATCTTGAAACTGCCCGTGCCCACCTGTGGGAAATAACAAAGGGAGTAAAAGAATACTCATTGAAATTGCGATTTCCTTAAGAAACCGCAGGAAAGTTCGGTCCGTGACAATCAACATATTTCTTACCTTCTTCCGCGAAAAAATGATAAACCGAAGCTAGTAGGCAACACGGTTAAAGTTAGTATGGGGCTTGATGCTCTTTCCTCGTTTATCAAAGAGTTGGCTCTTATCCATAATTTTTCCCCTATAAACCTCGAGATGTAGATGAAGACCAGGAGCATGGATAAGTCTACGCCTTTTTGGCGCGCGCCTTCTTTTCTACTGGCTTTGCTTTCGGAAGAATTTTCTTTGCGGACTTTTCCGGCGGGTTCAGCATTGCCGACCATTTGTAATCCGGAGTTTCAAATCCCGATTCCAACTTCTTAAAGATGAAATCGGTCATCGCATTGACGATCCAGTTGTGATTATATTCGCCGACAGAAGCGATTTCCGCGTCCGGAGCGGGATTCATAAAATCGATGGCGTAGGGAATGCCGTCCTTGATGGCGAACTCGACCGTATTCAGATCATATCCGAGAGCGTTGCAGATGGTTTTTACATCTTTTTCAACTCTCGCATGCAGCTCCGGAGTGAGATAGTTTTCGACATTGACGTATTGGCTCCCGGAAAGATACGGCTGTGAAGGGTCGTACGGCATGATCAAAACCTTTTCCCGACCGACGCAGTAGCAGCGGACGAACTGATCGAATTCGATCCCTTCCTGCAGCGTCATGCAGAGCGTGCCGGTTTGGTTATAAACATCCCAAAGCTCTTCAAGTGAATGGATCTTCGAAACATTTTTCCAGCCGCCGCCGTCGAAAGGTTTTAGAAACGCAGGGAAGCCGACGTAATTTACGATGCCTTCCCAATCGAGCGGAAATTCGAGATTTCGCAGGCTTTCCGGTGTTATGGCGTCAATATATTTTTCCTGCGGAAGCAAAACCGTTTTGGGAATCGCAACCCCGAGCTTTGCCGCAAGGCTGAAATTAAAAAACTTGTCGTCTGCCGACCACCAGAATGGATTGTTGATAATATACGTGCCTTCCAGAGCCATCCGTTTTAAAGTCGCCCGGTAATACGGCACTTCGTGTGAAATGCGGTCGATAATAACTTCGTAGCGTTTCGGCTCGTCTAGGCGTATTCCGCCGAACTTTATCATTTCAGCTTCGACTTTGCCGCTGCTTTTTTCGTTAATGCTTTTTATAATGGATTCGGGAAATGTGATCTCTCTCCCGGCTAAAATACCTACTCTTTTCATAATTCTATAAACGTCCTCTTATTAAAAATAATGCTTCAAACTGCAAGTAAATTGAAATCATTAATAATAATCGACAGGGCAATTCCGGGCAACTCTGCATTTTTGATTGCGCCGCAGTTTGTTAACATAGTACTATTGTTCTGTCACGATCCATTGTGATAAAAATCCATCAATAAACAAGCCAAACCGGGTTTCAACGCTTTCATTACTACAAACTACAATGAATGAATCAGCTATAATCGAGGGAAATATACTCACGGATGCGATTCCGCCGATCAAATACGCACCGCCTCCTGAGACTGCGAATCAGAATGTCCAGTCATTTCATAATGTGCTCCAGCGGATGCTTTCCGTCGACAGCAAAGTCAGCGATCTTATATTTTCGCCAGGGCGCCCGCCGCAGGTCGAGCTAACGGGCGATTTGCAGGGAGTTCCTATCCCAGGGCTGGAAAAGCTCAAGCCGCAGCATATCAAGGCGATGGTTGATCTGATGCTCTATGACAACGACCAGGGAATTGAAACGCTGGAAAAGCGCGGTTCGACAGATATTTCCTACAGCGTGCCGAGCCTTTGCCGGTTTCGCGTTAATATCTTTCGGCAGCGCGGGACATATGCCATCGTAATGCGGGTTATCCCGACAAAACCGCCCGATTGGCAAGATCTCAACCTGCCCGCGGCAATTCGCAGCATGGCTGACTTAAAAAACGGCCTGGTACTGGTAACAGGGCCGACCGGTTCGGGGAAATCGACAACCCTAGCTGCGGTCATCGACCTGATAAACTCGACAAAAAAATACCATATCGTAACCATTGAGGATCCGATAGAATTTATTCATGAGCATAAGCTGGGAACTGTGCATCAGCGCGAGCTGCATTCGGACACGCCTGATTTTCCTCTTGCATTGCGTGCAGCGTTAAGGCAGGCGCCGAAGGTGATTCTGGTCGGCGAAATGCGTGACCGCGAAACGATAGAGGTTGCTTTGGAAGCGGCCGAAACTGGCCATCTGGTTTTGTCCACACTTCACACTATCGATGCGGCTAAAACCATCGACCGAATTATCGGCGTTTTTCCAAAGGTCGAGGAGGCCGCTATCCGAACCAGGCTTGCCCAATCGTTTCGACGCATTGTTTCCCAGCGTCTGATGCCGAAGGTTGGCGGAGGAAGAATAGCCGCTATCGAAATTCTGGTGTCAAATTCCCGTACACGCGAATATATTGAAAAAGGCGAAAAAGAAGGACGCTCAATTGTGGACGCGATGAAGGACGGCGAAATAGAAGGCATGCAGACCTTTGACGGCGAGCTGGAAAAAATGATTCGAAACGGATCCGTGGCCAAGGAAATCGCTTTGGCATATTCGACAAACGCAAACAACCTCGCGCTTTCCATCAGCGATTTGCCCGCCGCTTCCGAAACAAAAGCCCGTGATAGTGTTCCAGCCGAAAAAAAATCAGGAACAATGCCGGAAATCGAAGGTTTCGAACAGTAAGGCTCAGACCCTGTAACGACCGAAGAATGATCTATTTCGAAAATTCAGCCCGCGGTGCCGAGGGTTTTAATACTCATTTAATGTCCTACACGCTCTGCATCTCTCTCTCTAATTTTCTCGAAAGGGATTTTTTCTTCGAATACGAGATACCATGCTCTACTCCGCCGGTTTATGCCTCGGATGAAAATTATAAGGAAAAGTTCAGTATTTTGCTCGACAGCCCGCGAAGCCTGGTGTCGGATTTGGTCGATATTCCAAACCGGCGAAGGTTTGAGATAGATAGGCAAACCGAAAACAAAGCGAAATTTGAACTGCTATATAGCCATTTCATTACGACCGAAGAGCTTCGGTCCAAATTTGAAGGCACGGTGATTTGGGATTCGTTCAGCATCGGCAGGATTCCCCTAATACGTGAAAATCTTGAAACTTACGATTTGATCGAATGGACGCATACAAAGCTTTCACATCCAAGCTGCTTTTACTTTTTAAAAAGACCTGAAAAGCAGCAGCTTCTGGATTCGGTAAAAATCAAATATCTTGACGCGATTGAAAAATTAGCGGAAACGATTGCGGCCGGATCTGGAAGATTCAATGCGATTCATCTTCGGCTCGGCGATTTTTTGACAAATTATAAAAACGACGAGTACTCTGTTGAACACAATTCATTCAAAAAGTATATAAAGCTTACGTTTCCCGATGAAAGCCTGCCGATACTTGCCGCAACGGACTCTCTCCACGAGAAAGAGATGTTCAGCGAATTATTTAAGGGATATAAACTCCAGTTCATAGATGAGTTGATTTTTGATCATTACCGCCGTGAATTCGTAGAGCTTCCGTTCACCGACTTTAACGTAATCAGCATCCTCAACCAGCTTTTATGCTCGTCAGCCGAGGTATTTATCGGCACTTATCGCAGCACTTTTACAAGCATGATCCACAGGATGCGCCAGGAAAGATATAGAAAAACCGACTTCAACTTCTTCCCGGATCCGAAGGTTGCAAGGCTTTTAAACTCCGATGGCAGGATCGCTCCGGATAGGCACGGCTTTTTCGATTGGAATAGATATTCGGTGTTTTCGGAAGACCACGCGGAAATGGCGTGGATGCGTGAATGGAATCACGAATTAAGCTCGCTCGATATTTAAAGACTAGGAGTTGGAGTGCGGTAAAAGTTCGTAATTGCCCATTTCACGGTTATAGGAATCCAGAGCGCCGACCGAATCGGCCGTCGCGTCGAGCATTTGCTTGGTCATTGCGATGGAATCAGAAAGCTGTTCGAAATCAAGCAGCGAGAATTTTTCGGGCGTTGACATTGTTACGATCTCGTCATTCAGATAACTGAAAAAATTCTCTATCGACTGCAATTGGCCCTCGACAAGTTTGACGCTTCGCTCGATCTCATCAAACGAAGCGACGCGGCGTTTTAGTATCTCGACATTTGTCTGCTGTATGCGTCTGGTCTTTTCATCGCCTGCGCTTTCAGCGGCACGAAACGCCTGAGACAGCTGATTATGTACAGCCTGGCGGTTGATCGATTTCAAATGCTGCTTTCGCCGGCGATAAACATCCAATAGATCGACAAAGTCTTCCCAACGCTGATCTAGTGTAACCAGATTTGTCGGCAAAGAACCTGCTCCTGTAAATTTTTTATAATTGTCCTGGATTTTTTCCTTCAGCCAGCGGAGATATTCGACGGCCTCGCGTTCACGAGGAGTAAAAGTCTTGATCAGCTTTTCGCGTCCTGCTTTATTGAACGCGCGAAGGCGGTCTTTTTCGCGCCTGTTCACCAACTGGCGGTAAAAAGGCAGATTAGGCAGGGTCATTATATAGACGAGCTCAAAAATCAACGCGATCAAAAGTGGAATAACGCTGCCGGTATAGGCTGCGGCTACGGCAAAACCGGCCAGGCCCCAAAAGTTAAAGGGCTCCTTGACCGCTTCCTTTAAGTAACTAGAATTAAATTTGGTTATTTGCTGCTGGTATTTCGCCAAATCCGCCATACTTTCTAAGTAGATGCCAACTTCGAGGCTTGCGTTCGATACTGAATATCAGCTAGTTCGAGCGGTTCATATCGCTCTCATTGACGATCACCTGATCGGGATATTCGTCTTCTTTAGCTTCGGAACCGGAGGCGATTTGTTTGCCCGAGGAACTGGAGGAACCGGCGCCCAAAAGGCCCATTTGCTGCTTGTATTCCAGTAATTTATCCTGAAGCTGAATGTCCATCGCCTCGCGTTCGATGTCCTGCATTTGGGCATCAACACTGCTGGAACCGAGTTGAAGCTTGGCTTCGGCGGCGGCTACGCGGCGGTCGATCTTCTCGCGCATTTCGTTAAAGGTCGAGGCGTCGTCGCCAATGTTGAAGGTTTCCATCGTCTGCGCAAGTTGTTCCTGCAGCTTTGCCTGCTTGGCGGAGCTTATTAGCTGCATCGCCTCCGCAGTACGCTTCTTCATGTTCAAAACGTAGTTGTCGCGCGCCTTCAGAGCCTGTTTCGATGACAGCGACGCTTGTTCGAGCTGGCCGCCGGTACGCTGCATGTCAACCTGCGCCTGTTGAAGCTGCCCGATATAAGCGGTAGCGATATCGTCCCGTCCCATTTTTACCGACGCTTTGATCTTAGAGTCTAGATCTACGACTTGCTTTTCCAGGTTCTCGTGATTCTTTATCAAAAGCCGCTCCGTCGCCATAACCTGCGCGACCGAATTGTTCAATTCGGGTACGCGGTCACGCATATCGCGGATCGTCTGCTGCAAAACTAATTCGGGGTTTTCTATCTTGTCGAGAGCCGCACCCGTGCTTGCGAAAAACACTCTCTTGAATCTTGCCCACAATCCCATCTTATTTCCTGCTCCTATAAACTATTTTAAAAGAACTTTTCGCCAATCTCTACGATAACGCTTCTTCAAAGTTGCATTTTACCAATTAAGTATAACAGGAAAAATAAATTAGGGAATAACAAATCAATTGTTCTGAGTTCAAGTTTCAGCTTGTTCACCGTTTATCGACAACAAACTAAAGTTTGAACTCAAAACATACGTTCTGAATTCACGCTTCAGCGTGTTCCGGGTTAAGAAAAAAAAGCAAACTTAAGTTTGAACTCAAAACGTTGGGAGTTGTGATAAAATTCGAATTGATGAAAACACTATTTGCTATTTTGATTATTGCAGTGAGTACGTGCATATTGATTGCCCAGAGTATACCGCAAAAAATCTACAATACGGAAAAGACATTCGAAAAAATGGTTGCCGAAAAAGGACTTAACCAGGGATTTATCGAATTTCTCTCACCGACAGGAATAATGTTTCTTCCTGAAGCGGTCAACGGCAGGGAAGCGTGGAAATTACGCCCGGCGTCAACGGCGGCGTTGACCTGGAATCCGGTGTGGATCGACGTCTCCGCGAACGGGGCGTTGGCCTACAGTATCGGAAATTCGATTTATCGCCCGAAAGGTGCGGCCGATACCAATGAAATTTACGGCCATTATCTTACCGTCTGGGCGCGGCAATTAAACGGCGAATATCTTGCTGCGCTCGATATAGGAATCAATCACGAAAAACCTGCTCTTATCGAAACAAGTTGGAAGTTCCCGAAGATAGTTCGGCTCGAAGAAAAAGAAAAAAAGGCGTCTGCCGGTGATTCGTCGATCGGCTTTTTCCAAACCGCGGAAATGATGAGCCTGTCCAAGGCGTATAAAATGTTTCTTGCCGAAGACGCCTATGTTCTTCGCGATGGAAAACAGCCATTCGCCGGGCGTAAAACTGCTTTGAGCTTTCTGGAGCGCGAAAGATCGAGGGTGAAGTTCGCTAAACGAAAATCATTTATCGAAACAAGCGATCTGGCATATTTGCACAGCACTTATTCTTTGGCCGACAAAAACGGAGTAGAAACTGAAAAGGGGAATTTTGTCCAGATCTGGAAGCTGCAAAACGGTAAATGGATGATTGCAGCGGATGTCTTCCTGGCGATTCCTGGGAAAACTAAATAGACAATCATTTTCGCCAATCCTTTTACATATTGTTTTTTAGCTCCCTAGGAGTGATATGTTTGTAGAATAATTGGTAACAAAGGCACTTAGCTGCATCGCAGCGGCCTGAATAGGTCGCTCCTAACGGAGCTTGATACTTTTTTAGGAATCTTAACTACAAACAAGCCGTTCCTGCCGGAACTATTAATGGGGATTTCCTATGTCAACAGCTTAATATCCTAATCCCGAGAACTTCATTAGTGAACACAAATTTTGAAAAAGTTATTGATCTTCTCCGTCTAGAAGCCAGGGCAATAGAGCACGCAGCCGCAAATTTGAACCCTGAGAGCGTCGAACGCGCCATAGAACTTATTTCCTCCTGCGAGAGCAAAACAGTCGTTATCGGAGTCGGAAAATCAGGTGTGATCGCGCAAAAAATTGCACAAACGCTGACGAGTACCGGAACGGTTGCGATCTTCGTTCATCCGTCTGACGCCATTCACGGAGGCCTTGGGGTAATTACTACAGGAGACGTTGTGATCGCGCTCAGTAATTCGGGCGAAACGGACGAAATTTTAACAATTTTGCCTGCCTTAAAACAGCGCGGAGTTATGCTGATCGCTATAGTCGGCAATACGGATTCAACGCTTTCCCGCCAGTCCGAAGTCGTTCTCGATGCATCGGTCGATAAAGAAGCTTGTCCGCTTAATCTGGCACCGACTACATCGACAACGGTTGCTCTGGCAATCGGTGATGCGATAGCAATGACGCTGATGGAATCGCGCGGGTTGACTGCCGAAGATTTCGCCGCAAATCATCCCGCCGGCCGGTTGGGGAAACGTTTAACTCTAAAGGCCGGGCATCTGATGCATGCCAGCCCGAACGTTTCACCCAAAGACAGTTGGCTGGCCGTCGTAAAAGCAATCTCGAAATACGCCCTCGGCGCGGTAAATGTGATCGGCGAAGACGGCAGGCTCATCGGCGTAGTAACAGACGGCGATCTCCGCCGCACAATCGAAAAAAACGGTGCGGAAAATCTGAACGGCCTTTTAGCAGAGCAGATGATGACAAGATCACCTGTTACCGCCGACCCAGAAATGCTCGCATTTGCCGCTTTGCAATTAATGGAGAACCGGAGTTCGCAGATTTCGGTCTTGCCGGTGGTTGACGAGAATGGAACTTGTCTCGGTTTATTGAGATTACACGATATTGTAAGGAGCGGATTGTGACGCGTCAGGATGAACAAAATGATGTGCTTAAGGACTGTGCCGGGCGTCTGGAGCGTTTAGGTTTGGAATACATGCTTACCGGTGCGATGGCCCTTATGCACTATGCAATCCCCCGCACGACCGCCGACATAGATATTGTAATTGAAATTTCAAGCGACGATGTGACTAAATTCATCTCGGAATTTGAGCCCGATTACTACGTCCCACACGGTAGAATCCGCGACGCAATCTCCCGAAACAAAATGTTTAACATTCTGGATCAGAAGACTATAATCAAAGTTGATTGTGTAATTCGTAAACGAGACGAGTTTCAGGATTTAGCTTTTTCCCGCAGAACCCGTGTAAATTATGCAGGTTACTTCGATGTTTGGATTATCAGCAGGGAAGACTTGATGTTGTCGAAGTTGAACTGGGCAAGAAACACCAGGTCGGAAATGCAAATGCGTGATGTCACCAGCATCCTGCGCAACGGCTATGACATCGAATATGTCGAAACTTGGGCTTTGCGGCTGGGCGTTTTAGAATTGTTAAATGAATGCCGTGAAATGCTTGGAGAAAACTATGTTGAAGGATACGACTCGTGAAATAGAGGAAATGCAGAATGATTTGTGGATGAAGCGCACTCCGCAAGAGCGTGCAAGATTTGCATCCGCGATGTTTGCGGCAGCGCGACAAACAATAATTGCGTCGTTACCAAAACATCTTTCGGAACAAGAGTTCAAGAAGCAGCTCTTCTTTCGCACTTATGGTGAGCACCTGCCGAATGACTTCTTCAAGGATTAAGAATAATGAAGTTCAAAAAATTCCATATTTTGATTTGGCTTTTGCTGGCAATCTCTGTCGCAAATGCTCAAAAGACCGAAGTAACAATCAGTTTTAACGAGCACTTCTTCGACACTTTGCTCGATGCAGTTTTTCGGCATTCGGGCCCGCCGGAATTTCCGCTTGCGCGGAATGAAATTAACCGCCGAGATGCTGAAATCGAGCGTCGGGTTCGGAATTCGGAGTTCGGACCTACGCACTCATTCACACTCAAAACTCGAAATACGGAACTCGAAACTCAGTTTCGGCGTTTCGGCGGTGAAAATCCTATCTGCAAAGAAACGATTCAGCTTCTGCGAGAATCCAACGGCGTAAGGACTTCGGTTCGTTTTCGAGACGGCAAGATCTACGCTCCGCTCGCGTTTGCCGGCAATTACAATCCCCCGTTTATCGGCTGCGTTCCGTTTTCGGGCATTGCCGAAACTAATATCGAACTGGAATTCGACCTCACTAACCAACGCCTGATTGCGCGGGCAAACGTCCTGAAAGTTTCGCTGACCGGCACAGGCGGCGTCGGCGGAAATGTTATCGCACGATTGATCCAAAGCTCGATAGATAAAAGAATAAACCCGATCGAGATTATTCGGCTGGACAAACTTTCGTTTGTTGTCCCAATTCAAAATTCGAGCAATCTAAAAATGAAGGCCGTTGGGATCAGACATGAGATAACGAACGGCGTGTTGAGTGTTTACGTTGCTTTTGAATTCTTGAAGGCTT
>JACDAY010000152.1 GCA_013695195.1 Blastocatellia bacterium
ATTGGCTGGAGCGCTCGTCAACGTCGACCGCTCCGTTTCTGTCAAGAATATCCGCCGCTTTACTTGCTCTCTCCGCCGAGTCGGTTTGAACGCTCAGTATACCTTCGGTGTCGGCGGCAACGTCGGAATAGTTTTTCGCTTCGGGCGAACCGGTTCCGAAAAGCGAATTAAAAAAGTTGCTGATGCTGTCGCCGATACTTTCATTGGACGATGGTGTCGTCGCATTACTAGGCGCAGTAGCGGCTCGTTTGTATGAAAGATCGATACTTTCCTTTACAAAGCCGTTTTTTATCAGATCCTGCATCGCCGTCTGAGCCTCTGTTTTACTATCAAATAAACCTACTACTGTGTGTGTCATTATTATTGCTCCCTATGTTCGATTATTTGTCACTGCTGACATTCCCCTAAGTTTTGTTACTAAGATTTTCACCTTTGGCAACCCGTTTCACATCAACCTCTTCCTTGCGTAAAGTTACGCTTTGCGGCTGATGCATTTCAATCACTTGTTTTCTAACCCGCAACTCTTCGACCAGCACCAACCGCTTCTGTATTACGAGCTCTTCTCGAAAGACCGGAATCACCATCACATCGCCTTCATGCCGCACTTGCGGCGGCGCATCAACATATTGATTTACCGGAACACGTTCCACCGTAACTTCTTCACGGAAAAGCGGCACGTCAATCAGTTCCTCGTGTTCGCTGACCCGTTTGGAAATGCGTATCTTACCGCTCTCAACCACCCGTTTGTCAAGAAACGCTTCTTCTTCGATAACCGGAATGACTAAATTTTCCGGATCAAGTTCGATTTCCGAATGAAGTGTATTTTCTAAATGAAGCTCATTTAATTTCTCTTTAGCACGTTTCGTTTTCATACATTACTCGTTTAATCGATATGACTGCAAATACCATTCCACAGTGTCGTGTCCGAGTCATCCCTGGCAAGTTTCCAGTTAGTTTTGACGTTCTGGAGGTTTCACGACGCCTTTTTTTACTTCACATTTATTGAATCGAATCTTCGCTGCTGCGGGGCGTTGCGATTTGCTCGTGACGCGCTTCGACTTCATCATCGGTCGCGTCAGACAAATTGCGGTCCCCGGTAATCTCATCCCAATCGTAGCCGAGAAAATCTGCAAACCAGTAAAGCTTCGCTTCCCATTGCTCTCGACGCGCCGAATAATCGGCGAATGCCTTGGCTTCGTCAGCCTTAAGCTTGATTCCGGCTTTTTTAAATTGCCGTACTGCCCGTTCGAAACAGCGCCTGCGCCGCGTCGCTTCTTCGGCTTTGGTCTCGAATTCCCGCCCGGCCTTTTTTCCCAGCTCGAGTGAAGTTAGCAGCTCGTCGAGAACGAATGGGACGCTGATTTCGGCAAGGACGATACTTGGATGGTCGCCCGCTTCGAGGTATTCATCGGGGTCGAGACACGAGTGCAAGATCGTGATAGTTTCCAGCATCACGAATAAAACCCGCGGCAAGCCTTTATAAACCTCGAGCGGGTGAAAATAGTGGATCACGGGATGTTCGAGATGCGATTCGAGAAGTTCCTGCAAATCGCGCGTCGCCATTTTCAGCGTCTCGGTCAGCTCAAAAAATTTTCCGCGGGCAAAATGCAGAATGATAAAACCCGGCACGTCGGCGCCTTTTCCGGCCTGGTGATAAAAGGCGAGCGCAACCGCGCGTTTGCGTTCCAACGCGCCGTAAACCGCGAGCAGATACGTTACTCCGAGTGAGATAAGGGCAAGCCCCGACGCCCCTTCGAGAAGCGCAAGCAGACGCACCGCACCGGAGAGCGGTAAAAAGTCTCCATAACCGATGGTGAAAAGCGTAACGCCGCTGAAATAGACTGCCTTTAGCCAATTTCTCGTTCCCAGGTCCCCGCCGAGCTCAAATCCCGTTTCCATATGCGGCAGGTATATGAGCGCAAAGCCCGTAACCAGAAATACAATCAATATAGCGACCAGAAACGGCAGCAAAAGCGGCCCGATGCCGGTTAAAAAACGATGCCGCCAGTGACGGCTCAGATTTTTAGAGACCCGCGTCGCCGCCCACCACAGCCCGCGATTGAGATTTTCGCTGACCGGCCCGGGACGCTTGGTCGCCCGAAGAATGGTTGCGTAAACATCGTAAAAAACCAGGGCAAGCAGCCCGATGCCAAGCATTGTCGGTAGAACGGTGTAAATCATCAATTCAGCATAACCCAGCCAGGTAAATTTTCCGATTACGCCATCCTATTTGTTTTGTACTTCGCAGACTTACAAAATTTTGCTCGGTGTTTTGTTACGCAAGAAGCATATACTAACGTTATGATTCGATAGTTTTGGTATTTGTGCATATGCAATTCGTTGTTCCCTCGTTAAACGGACAAATGAATGACAGTACCATTCGCCGATTCCAAATCGCGGTGCAACATTTCTTGGCATTCAGCAATATTGCCGAGAACAATCCGCTAAGTCTAGACATAAGAAAAGGCCGGAAAATTTTCCGGCCTTCGTTAGGTGATGGAATGTGGTGCGCCTTTAAAGTTCGGCGTCTTCGATCTCGATCTGCATAGCCGCGTCGATGTCGAAAACTTCGTCCGATGTTTCGGTGCTGATATCGCCGAGGGTTTCCTCGGCTTCGTCATATCCAGCGTCCGTGTCGCCATTGGTATCGACTCCCGGCACGCCGGCAAGTATCGGAGGAAGCTCCATGCCGCCGCGGATGTCGGCTAATTCATCGAACTCGTCTTCCTGTTTACGATTCTCGGTCGCATCGTAGCCGATCTTGACGTTGCGGTAATATTTCATACCGGTTCCCGCAGGAATCAGCCGTCCCATGATGACGTTTTCCTTCAAGCCGCGAAGATAATCGACGCGTCCGGAAATTGCCGCTTCGGTCAATACGCGGGTCGTTTCCTGGAAGCTGGCCGCAGAGATGAACGAATCGGTTGAAAGCGAAGCCTTGGTAATTCCAAGCAGCAACGGATCGCCGACAGCCGCCTTGCCGCCTTCGTCTCTTACACGGCGGTTTTCATCTTCGTAACGGAACCGATCTACCTGTTCTTCCATAAGAAACTCGGTATCGCCGACTTCCTTGATCTTAACCCAGCGAAGCATCTGGCGGACTATAACTTCAATGTGTTTATCATTGATGTTCACGCCCTGCAGACGGTAAACTTCCTGAATTTCATTTACTATATAATTCTGCAAAGCCTCGGTTCCGAGAACACGCAGAATATCGTGCGGATTGAGCGGCCCGTCCATCAACGGCTCACCGGCCCGGACGCGGTCGTCTTCCTGAACGTTGATGTGCGTTCCGCGAGGAATGTCGTATTCGCGTTCGGCACCGTCGTCGCCGGTAACGATGATCTTGCGTTTGCCCTTGGCGATCGGCCCGAATTTGACGTTACCGTTGATCTCGGACATCATTGCCGTTTCGCCGGGACGCCGTGCTTCGAAAAGCTCGACGACACGCGGCAGACCACCGACGATATCCTTTGTCTTGGTGGTTTCACGCGGGATTTTCGCAATAACGTCACCCGGCTCGATCTTTTGCCCGTCTTCGACCATAAGGTTTGCACGGATCGGCATCTGATAGGTTTTCAGGGTTTTGCTGCCTTCCTTGATCTCGAGACGCGGCTGGTTTTTTTCATCCGAGTCTTTAACAACCAGGCGTTTCTGTCCCGTAACCTTATCGATCTCCTCTTCGACCGTTTTGCCTTCCTTGAGGTCCTGATATTTCACTACTCCCTTAACCTCAGACAAAATAGCGAATGTAAACGGATCCCAAGTCGCCAGAACGTCATCTTCTTTGACCTTTTGCCCTTCCTTTACATGAAGCTGGGCACCGTAAACGATCTGATAACGGGCGACTTCGCGGCCGCGCTCGTCCACTAAACCGAGCTCCGACTGGCGTTTCAAAGAGATCATTTCCTTGTTGCGGTTTTTAATGACGCGCAGATCGTCAAGGTATTTAACAGTTCCGTCCATTGCGGCGACGTGTTTTGTCTCTTGTTCGAGCCGGGCGGTTCCGCCGACGTGGAACGTTCTCATCGTAAGCTGCGTTCCCGGTTCGCCGATTGACTGCGCTGCCACAACTCCGACGGCTTCACCAATCTCGACCGTTTTTCCTGTCGCCAGATTACGTCCGTAACATTTGACGCAGATCCCGCGGCGGCTTTCGCAGGTCAATGCGGAGCGGAGCCGGACTTTCTGTAATCCCGACAGTTGAACCTGTGCGGCAAGCTCTTCGTTGATCTCCGTGTTTGCCTCGACAATCGTCGTGCCTTCGACTGGATCGATAATGTCGTCCAGCGATGTGCAGCCGACTATCCTGTCACGCAGGCTCTCGACTTCCTCGCCGTTGCGAATGATCGCTTCGGCCCAAGTCCCGCGGAGCGTTCCGCAATCCTGTTCGGAAACGATCACGTCCTGTGCGACGTCAACGAGACGACGAGTCAAATAACCCGAGTCGGCCGTTTTCAGGGCCGTGTCGGCAAGACCTTTTCGAGCACCGTGCGT
>JACDAY010000341.1 GCA_013695195.1 Blastocatellia bacterium
TATGACATTCATCAATTACGCATCACGTGAAATTAACTGTAAGATCGTCTATTACGGGCCTGGATTGTGCGGGAAAACGACAAATTTGCAGTATATTTACGATTCGACCGCGCCGCAGGCAAAAGGCAAACTGATAAGCCTGGCGACCGAAACCGACAGGACATTATTTTTCGATTTTATGCCCCTCGAGCTCGGAACCGTCCGCGGTTTCAAAACACGTTTTCATCTTTACACCGTTCCGGGCCAGGTTTATTACGATGCTTCCCGTAAATTGATTCTAAAGGGCGTCGACGGAGTTGTTTTCGTCGCTGACAGCCAGGAAGAACGTATGGACGCAAATATCGAATCGCTCTATAACCTTGAAGAAAACCTGCAAACTCAGGGCTACGATCTTGCACAAATACCGTATGTCCTGCAGCTAAACAAACGCGATCTGCCCAACGTTACGCCGATAGAAGATCTTTCGAGCGAACTCGCCCGCAAAGGCGAGCCTGTTTTCGAGGCGGTCGCAACCGACGGCACAGGTGTTTTCGATACTCTCAAAGCCGTGGCGAAACAGGTTTTGACGGAATTGAGAAAAAGTTGAGAAAAATACCGACTTTGTCTTTACGATTGTTCCCGGATTTCTATTGTATAAGAAAATTTAATACTTAAGTGTTGGGAATGTAATTTTCAACTCCTCTTATTCTTATTCCTCTGGTTCTGTGGTCAATTCTTGACTCGTGATTCGATATTAGCTTTGGAAAGAGAAAAGAATGAACCACAGAACCAGGAGGAACAAGAGGAACAAGAAGAAGAACAACTTCTTTAAGATTTTTTCTTGATCGGATGTTCAAAACTTAAATAAAAGAAAATTCCTCGCTCACCGCGGCTTGGCCCGACGCCGAAAGGGACAGCCACGCCCGGCACAATTTGCAGGCCGTTTGAAAAATCGATAGCCCATCGAACTCCCGGATTAATTAACACTTCGTTCTCGCGCTCTGTTTGTCGAAAACCCGTAACCGTTTCGGTATTGTTCCAGACTGTTTCAAAAAGAACGTTGAAACGCTTCGCCGCGAGCCAAACGAGGCTTTGCCCCAGATTCAAATCGGTAGTCCGGGCCCGTTCGCCGAGCGTGTTTTTAGCCCTCGGCGTGTAGGTAAATCCCGCGTTCGTATGTGAAACGAAGCGCCTTGAAAATTGATAGCTAACCGGCAAATTAAATTGCAAGCCGACTCCGCCCGCGCCTCGGTCGCGCTTTTCGTCGCCGGTCGGCAGGAGAACAGAGAAACGCGGCGCGACGGCGGTTTTTTTATTACTCACAAGCTGGTAACGATAATTGAGCGCGATGTCCCCAACGCCTGTTCCATTGCCGGCATTTTGTACTGGTATTATGAAACTGAATTGGTGTTTTTGGCTTATTACCGGAATTTCTTCAGTAAAAGTGTATTCCCAATCCCCGTTTCGCATGCGTTTGAAGGTATTGATATGCTGAATTACTCCGGCTTCCTGATTGTAGGCCTCTTCAATGAGAAAACTGTTATCCTGTATCGGTAAATCGTCATCATCCTGCGCGTAGATCCCGGCCGTACAGATTAATAAAATAAGCAAAACAGCAAAATAGTTCATCGGCATATATTCTATGTTTGTGAGAAATTTCCGGCACGGCTCGGTATCGGGCTGCCGTGAGGGCATTTTTTAGGAAAATCCATCAGGCGGTCTATTCGATCTTCAAATTCATCTGAAATATGGTGTTCGAGCCGTTCTGCCTCATCATGCACCTCATCTAGTGAATAATTCAGAACTTCAGCCAAAAACAGCTCGAGAAGACGATGGCGGCGAACGATTTTCAGCGCCACATCGCGCCCTTTTCCTGTCAGTCGGACTCCGTAATACGGTATGTGCGCGACGAGCGATTGCCGCTCCATTTGTTTAAGCATACGTGAAACGGCAGGCGGGCTGACCTGTAGATGCTCTGCTAAATCCCTGGTCGAAGCATCCGATTTCTGCTCAACTCCTCGCTCGGACAAGCTCCAGATAGCCTTCAGATAATCTTCTTTTGAAACGGTAAGTTTTTTTGTGTATTCAACCATAAATAGGGTTCAAAGTTCAAAGTAAAATGTTCAAAGTTTAATAGTCTTGACGTTGAACCTTGAACATTGAACTTTGAACTTAAAAAAACAACCGCGCCGCCGTTGCCGTCAAAAGGCAGACCGCGATGCCGAGAACGACCGGCAAAATTGTGGAGATCGTCGTCCATTTCAAACTGCGCGTTTCCTGCCAGATCGTCCAGATCGTTGTGCTGCACGGATTGTGCAGAAGGCTGAAAAGTAATAGATTGATTCCCGTCAAAAGAGTCCAACCGCCCATGCCGGTTAAAATTTGTTGGATCTGCGTGTCATCGTCGAGTCCGCTCATCACGCCCGTCTGCGCCAAACCGGATTTCCCAATATTCAAGGTCAGCATCAGGATCGTCGGAATGACAATTTCATTTGCCGGAATCGCCACGATGTAGGCGAGTAAAATTACGCCGTTCAAACCGATCAATATACCGAACGGATCGAGAAATGAAATGAGATGCGTGGCGATGCTCGCTTCGCCAATGTTGATGTTGCTGATTAACCAAATGACCGCGCCTGCCGGGGCAGCCATTATCACGGCGCGTTTTAAGACGATCAACGTGCGGTCAATTATTGATTTATAGAGCGTCTGCCAGATTTGCGGCGGCCTGTACGGCGGAAGTTCCAAAGCAAAACTCGATGCTTCGCCTTTGAGCCAGGTCTTTGACAAAAAAGCCGAAACGAGAAGCGTAAAAATCACGCCGAGAATAGCTATCGCAACCACGCTGGTCGCAGCTATGAAACTTGCAAGAAAAGGCGGCGCGGTGGCACCGACGAAAATCGCGCCGATTAAAATCAGCGTTCCCCAACGTCCGTTACAAATCGCAAAATTATTCGTAATGATCGCAATCATACGCTCGCGCGGACTGTCAATGATTCTGGTCGAAACCACGCCGGCAGCATTGCAGCCATAGCCCATCATCATCGTCAATGCTTGTTTCCCGTGGGCTCCGGCGCGTTTGAAAAGGCGGTCGAGATTAAAAGCAACACGCGGTAGATAACCCAGATCTTCGAGCAATGTAAAGAGTGGAAAGAAAATCGCCATCGGCGGCAGCATCACGCTGACAACCCAGGCAGTCGCCAGATAAACGCCGTCAATCCAAAAACCCGACAACCACCACGGTGCGTTCAATGTATTTGCAAAATTGTGCAGGGCGTTATAAACCGTCCCTTGCAGAAGCTGGCCGAGCATCGCCGAAGGAACGTTCGCACCTGCGATCGTCAGCCAAAAAACTCCCATCAACAACAAAATCATCAGCGGGAAACCCCAAAGCCGGCTGGTTAAGACGCGGTCGAAGTTTTGTTCGAAATTTCCTGTCTGTTCACCCGTCGAAACGGCGCGGCCGGCAATCGCTCCTGCATCGGAATAAATCGCTTCTGTCAATTTATCGTGCAAATTGCCTCCGATCTCGCCACGCAGGCGAGCCGCAGCTTCTAAAATAGCTTCAGAGTTTGTCATCGAGCTTATCT
>JACDAY010000365.1 GCA_013695195.1 Blastocatellia bacterium
GGTGAAAATATCCGATATACGAGGGATCGTTTTCGTATTCGGCTGTCGCACAGCGAAGCAGAACATTCGCGTTGTCATAATCGCACGAGCGTGTAATCTGATTAAATTTTCCGCTCCCGTATTCATATTGGGTCGAGACCTTGTTATTGTTTTCGTCCCAAATCTCGGCAATGGCCGGGCGCGGCGAATCGTATTGGCCGGCGGCCCAGGTAACATTCGACTGCGCCACGCGTTTGAAATTTCCCGAAAGACCGAGATCCGCAAACGTAAATGTTCCGTTCTCGTCGGGCACGTAAGTTTCGTCCGAATAAACCAAACCGTCGGTGAATAGCGTGGGAGTATTGTATGAATACTGTTTGCTTAGCGTCCCGTTCGGCTGTATCACGGATGTCGTGCGGGGCGATGCACTTTGTTGTATTTTGTATCGCGTTACCGCCGGATCGGCAATATCTGCTGCGGCCCAGCTTTCAGTCAGCGTTTCGTATGTTGGTGCGTCCGAAAGATAAAACCCGTTAGTGCGCCCCGACTGATTGGCGGTCGTCAGCGGATAATTGTACTCCGCCCGTTTCGTCATTTGCCCGGGAGTTACGGTTCCTTGTTCATCGGGGCCGGCCGACCAGCTCATCTCCCGTTGCTCGACGACCTTGGCGATCATTCCATATGAGGAATAAGAATCCGCGTCGTTAAACCAATAACCCGTGTTCGTCGCCGGATAATAAATCGAATCGATCACCCACGGCGAGCCGGTTCCATATACAACCGGAGTTACGCCGCCCGCAAACGAGTAATTCAGCGTCAGCTGCTTATAATGAATTCTAATAAGGGTTCGCGTCGCACCGCTCCCGTAGATCGGGTTTTGATCCTGCATTCGCGGCGCTCTTACCTCGATCAATCGTCCTGATGCATCGTAATGGAACGTGATAACCCGCCCCATCGTGTCGGTGATCGTTTCAATGTTCTCACCTGGACGGTTTTGGTAAGTGATGGTGATGTAATTTCCCTGGGCATCGGTGATGCGTGTCGGAACTACGTGTGTATTGCCGGAGTGCGCCGTCGAATAGTAAATTGTCGTCCCGTTCGGCAGCTTCGCCCACCCGCTGCCATACGAGCCGTATGTAAAAGAGCAGCCATAATCGATAAAACTGCCGTCTGACGTACGTCCCGTAAAGGACATCCCCGAGCTCCAGGTTGAAATCGATCCCGAATAACCGTGCCTGGTCCCGTCGGCATCAAGCAGCATGCAGCCGCCCTGCGATCCCATGGACATAATCCTTCCGAAACCGAGCGACCATCCAGGCGCCGGGTAACCAAAATCGATATCATAGGTAACCTGCGACCCGGATTTATTCCACAACCGCGAGTTGTAGTTTAAATTCAGGGCGAGATCGATCCCGCGGCCGGGAAGCGAAACTACCGGAGCGCTAAGTTGAAAGTTGCCGTTCCCCGCGCCGTCGTCCGCAGGCATTCCGGGCGGATTGCCGGTCTGATTACCGGGATCGTCGGCTGACAGCCAGTTGGTATCATCCCAGCCTTCCCCGGGTGCGCGAGCCAATTCAGTTACCGGGTCTTTGGATTTAACGGATTTTTTATCGATATTCTCGTCTCGTTCCGTCGAAGTGCCGCTTTCGTCCGTTTCCACAATTGGCTGCGCGCTCCTACCGGTGCGCGATGATGTTGAGTAAGTCGGCGTGTTGGCCGGTCGAACATTTCTTCTTGGAGTAACGACGACTGTTATTTCCGCTTCGCGATTTCCGGCACGCGCCTTGACCGCATACGTGCCGGGACTGCCGGCTCTGAATTTTGAAATATTAAACGGCCTTGCAGCTCGACCGCGCCCGGTGTCCGTGCTCGTCCATCTAAAATCAACGCCGCTCAAAGGCTCGTTATCCGAGTCATAAGCAACCGCGGCGAAAACCATTTCCTGTCCCTGCTCCAGAGTAACCGCCCCTGGGAATATACGTATATAAGAAATCTGTGTTGCCGAACGGGACTTTCGAAGGCCGCCGGTAAAGGCGCCAACCCAATTCGGAAAATCAATCGCCAATTGACTTGAAAGAAAGGCGAACCTTATATCCTGCCATGTCCGTATAGTCGTCCCGACGATTGTCGCAGGCGCTGCCGGAGTCGATATAGTCAGGAAACAGGCAATTAAAAAAGCGCAAACAGATCTTTGTAAAAGTTGCTTAATGTAAACTTTATGTGAGCGGATCACGGATTTATATGTGAACATAACTCTCCTTTTAGAACTGCGCATTAAAGGCAATTCTCAATAAGGGCTTTTTACTTCAAACCAAACAATCATTTCGTCGAACTATTGTTTTATTTAAAATGGACTTCCGAAAAACGTAAAAAAATTGGGAACTTTTTTCGGAATTTAAGAACGATGGTCGGTAACTTATATTATTTAAAAGCTGCTGTCAAGCGGGGGTCGGATAGAAACCTAAAATAACTTTTTTGCCACATTCGCTGAAAATCCCGACCTTTCAAGGAAGTGTCGAACATTCTCTGTAAGTGGGCAATAATTCCTGGTACGGACACAATAATTCCTGGTACGGTCGCAATAATTCCCGGTAAGGTCACAATAATTCCTTGTAAGTTTCTGAACTTTCGCGGATTTATTGCTGCTCTTCCAGTGATCCGCGTCGATCTGCGATCTGACTTTTACAAACCGCGTCGATTCGCCGGTTCCCGCGCCGTATTCGGTGATTGTCTGATGCCCGTTTGGAGTGGTGACTTTTGTCGTGCGCAGGAGCAGGTCGACATATTCCATCGTAGTCGTTTGAGTGTTAGCATCTGTGGCCGAGGTTGGAAGGCCGGTGTTGTAATCAAAATTGGTAGTTGTGCTACATTCGAGCGTTGACACCCCTTGTATCCGGAACCGGCGTAGTCGTGCTTGTCGGATAAGCGAAAGCGTACGCCGCGTCGTATGCGATCCAGCTATCGTTGCTCCGACCGTCGCGGGCCTTGCGGAGATTGCCGTACTGATCGTAATAACTTATGGGTCATGACTAGCAAAACTTAATTTGCTTAGTGATTTTCAGCCAAACTTTATACAAGTCTTGGTGGGATAATTAAATCTAAACTCGCACTCTTTCAAGTGCAAGTAGAAGGTGTTCTTTGATAAACCGCGAAATTTGACAAGCCTCACTTAGGCGATGCCCCGGAAGCCTTCGATGCCGTTGATATGATTCATTCCATTGGCGAATTCATCGGCCGAATGATGGATGCGGTAATGCTTCTGATAACCCAGATCGACGATTGAATCATAAGTGCGAAAGCAGTCCGTATGGATAATGGAAGCAGCATCGACACGGCCTTTGATGATCGCATAAAGCGTTTTGCGTGAGCAGTTAGGAACGATCTCGGTGTACACGCTTCCGTTTCTTTTATAGACGCCGAAAACGATCGTTTACCCTAGGCTCCGCAACTCGCTTTGCAAAGTATGATTCGTCCAGCTCGATCTCTCCCGCAAACGGAGAATCGCTTTCGCAATGCAAAGCAATCGAGCGGCGGATCAATGTCAAATAACGGTTGACTGTGTTACGGTTCAGACCGGCAATCCGGCGTATCTGTATCGCCGTCAAATCAAGTGCGAAAAGCTTCAGGATTTGACGAAATTTAGCCCTCGAAATTTGAGTGCGTATTGATAACTTGTAACTCGTTCTCAGACTGCCTTTAAGTATTGTAAAATACTTTCTTGCTAGTCATGACCCTAACTTTATTATTTCGAAGCAAAGACGGGACAGGTTAGAAATGATTATTCTTTTGAAGAATTACTGCAAAAGGCTAAAAAAGGTGTAAACGGAAAACGTGCCTTCGAACGCGAGATCAACGGTAAGGATTCGCGGCTGTGCCGGATTCGCAACAGTGTTAGCGATTTTACTATTGCACATAATCGGAGACCTGCGTTGTCGTGGTCGATCGGTTCGCCAAATAATCGCTCAAGCGGTCAGCGACGCGGTTGGCGGTATCTGCGGTAATGGTCAGGTAACGAAGAAACGTTTTGAGCTGTGAGTGGCCGGTTATCTTCATCACTTCGGTGTGGGGTGAACCTGAAGCAATCATCCGCGTCGTTGCCGTGTGACGACAATCGTGGAGACGAAAGTCGGCCACCTGTGCCAGCCTGCAGATCGACGCCCACGCTTTGGTGATGTTGTTCGTGATGCCGAACACTAGGCGAGATGCTTCCTTCGGGGACCGTGACCAGAGGTTCGCCAACTCCAGCCGCAATCTGGGCGTCATTGCCACCGTGCGGGATTCTTCGGTTTTAGTGTTGGTTTGCGGGATCATCATCTCCCCGGTCACGAAGTCGACATCTGCCCAGGTCATTTTGAACATCTCGCCGCGGCGCATTGCGGTGTCCAGCGCACAAATGAGTAAGGGCCTGATATGTGCCCTTTCGTTAACGCACGCCGCGATCAATCTTTCCTCTTCGTCAAATCTGAGAACGCGGTCCCGCTCAACCTCGGCCGACATCGAGATGACGCCGCGCATACGATGGAAGGGATTCTTGGCGAGCCAGTCATTGTCGACTGCGAAGTTCAAAATCGCTCTCAGCCATGCAAGTTCCCGGTTAATCGTGCCGACTTTTCTCGGACGTGAACGGATTTCCTTGGTGAAAACGGATTTCTTCTTGCCTGTGATCGGGTCGATTCCAATTTCTCTTACATTGACTTCCCGTTCGACGGGTGAGTCCAGACGTGTGT
>JACDAY010000369.1 GCA_013695195.1 Blastocatellia bacterium
ATGGAGATCATTTTTCTTTCGGGTTACACCGAAGAAGAAAAATTTGAGATCGCAAAACGCCACTTGATCCCGAAACAAATCGCGGAAAACGGGCTGGAAAAAGATGACGTAAAATTTGACCGGAAAGCCATAGTCAGGATCATCAGCGAATATACCCAAGAGGCCGGATTGCGGCATCTCGAAAGGGAAATCGGCAAGGTCGCACGGAAGGTTGCAAGGAAAAAAGCCGAACGGGAGAAAGAATTTCAACCGATTCGAGTCGGAGCCGAGAATGTAAAGGAATATTTGCGAAATCCGAAAATATTTAGCGAAGGCGCTTTGAAAAAAGACCAGATCGGAATTGTTACAGGCCTGGCATGGACAGCCGTCGGCGGTGACATTTTGTTTATAGAAGCGCTCAAAACAAAGGGCAAAGGCAAGCTGATGCTGACCGGACAGCTTGGCGAGGTGATGCAGGAATCCGCCCAGGCAGCTTTTTCGTATGCAAAGGCGCGTGCCGGCGAGCTTGGAATCCCGGACGAAGCTCTAGAGAATTTTGACATTCATATTCACCTGCCCGAAGGCGCAATTCCAAAAGACGGGCCAAGTGCCGGAATAACCATGGCGACCGCTCTGGTGTCGGTGCTTGCTCAGCGGGCGGTCCGAAAGGACGTGGCGATGACAGGCGAAATCACTTTAAGAGGCAACGTCCTGCCGGTCGGCGGAGTCAAAGAAAAGTTGCTTGCTGCACGGCGTGCAAAAATGAAAACCGTAATTCTTCCCGAACCCAACCGGCGCGATCTGGAAGATCTTCCTCAGGAAGTTTTGGACGATTTGAACTTTATATTCGTAGAAAACGTGCGACAGGTTTTTGCGGAAGCTTTGCTCGAAGCAAAACCGGCGGCAAAAGCGGCGAAAAAAGCGTAAATGTAACGCCACCGGGACGGTGACGTTACACGGTTGTAATTATTGACCATTGTATGAACCGCGTGGTATTTTATAAAGTGGCTTGCGCTTTTTAATATTACAATAAGGAACTTTTCCATTTCAGAAGCGTTAGAAATTCTGAAAGTTTACATTTAGGCCGTTCGGTGAATTCGCCCTAACCCTGAAAGGAGTATAGACGAACTTTAATGAAATCAACTATTTATAAGGCCCTATCTTTTTCCGCATTTATATTTTTAGCTCTCACTTCGATTGCTTCCGGCCAAATTACCAGCAGTACGTCCAGCAGAGAGAACATTACACCCGCCGTGCTAAGAGCTCAGGACGCGGTCAATAAAGTCCTGGTCGATTCCGGAAGTTATTTTAAAGAAGGAATGTCGGCTCTAAAAGAAAACCGGCGCTCTGATTCCGGTGCAAATTTCGATAAATCTGTCGAGATATTTTTGTATTCGACTCTTAATATCCAAAAAGACCAGAAACTGCAAACCTGTTACAGCCAATTGATTGAAACGGTTTACCGCATAGAATTTCCGTCGGACGCGCAGCAGCCGAAGATCAGGGAATTGTCTGCATCATGCGGGTGGCGTTGGAGCGATATGGATTTTCAGCTTGCCGACGATGTTGCGAAACTCGTAAAACAGCCTTTGAGTAAGCCGACGGCTAATAATACTGTCGCGGCGGCCGGCGTTTCGGTCCTGCCGCAGCAAACATTGGTCGGCTTTAACGCCCAGGAGTTCGAGCCGTCGCCATTGGATGAGCTTTCCAGGCTGGAACTCACTCCCGAGGAGAAGCAGATCGAAAACAGCCCGGTTGCGCAGGCTCAATATCAATATATACAATACGCAGTCGCAAACAAATCTCTCGGATTTAGCTTTCAGGTCCACCCGATGATCCAACAGTATATAAATTATTATCGCGGCCGCGGCCGTGGGACGATGGAAGTCGGGCTGTACCGCTCGGGTATGTTTATGCGGATGGCGCGGCGTATCTTTAAGGAAGAGGGAATTCCGGAGAACGTTGCATGGCTCGGACAGGTAGAGAGTGCATGGAAACCGACGGCAATGTCATGGGCGGCGGCCTCAGGACTTTGGCAGTTTATTCCCGGAACCGGAGCAGCCTATGGACTTCGACGAACAGCACATTTAGACGAGAGAAATAGTTTTGACGAAGCTACACGTGCTTCTGCCCGTTATTTGAAGTTTCTTGCGAACCGATACGGCGGAAATTGGGAACTGGCTATGGCCGGCTACAACTGCGGTGAAGGAAATGTGGACCGGGCCATCCGACGTGCCGGTGTTGCAAATTTTTGGGCGGCATACCCGTATTTGCCCAGAGAAACACGGAATTACGTTCCAAATATCCTTGCAACCATTCTTATCGCAAACAGCCCGGCGCAATACGGTTTTGGTCACGTTCGGCCGGCTCCGCCGCTTCAATATGACCGAATACGCGTACCGGCTTCGACGAACCTCGCGCTCATCGCGCAGGCTTCGGACACAAGCGTGCAGTATATCCGTTATCTCAACCCGCATCTTCGCAGCAATTCGACGCCTCCCGAGCCTTACGTTATCAACGTTCCGCCCGGCAAATCGGATGACGTCGTCGCGGTATTCCGACGCGTTCCGGCTTCGAAGCTGAACAATACAAATCTCGCAAACTCGGTCAAGGGTGAATCGTGGCAGACGATCTCCAACAGGACCGGCGTCGGTGTAGCAGAATTAATTGCTGCTAATCCCGGTATGAAGGAGCCGAAAGGAAAGATTTTCGTTCCCGTAACCGGTAACAAGGTAAACGCTATTTCCTATTCCCGTCCAACAACGCCTAACACCGCGGGAACCGGAAAATCGGCAGTAGTTGTAAAAGCACAGGCAGGCGATACAGTTTCGAAAGTTGCCGCGAGACACGGTGCAAATCCAACCGAAGTCGCCAAGTATAATGGCCTGCTTCCGAATTCTGTGCTGGGCGCTGGACGAGAGATCAAGATTCCCTCGATGTAGGTTGCGGAAGATTTGACATAAGAGAAATTCTTTATTTATCCACTACCGTGTTTGTTAACTCAGACACGGTATTTTCTTTTAATTGTACTTACGTTTATCATTTGAAAAAATTGTTTCGTTTCGATACGGTCTCACTCCATTTTGTTTCAATATATCCTTTTTCGACAGCGTTTCAGGCATCGGCACAGTTTTTGCCGAAAACTTTGGAATGCAAAAACAGGAGGACTCCATTTGAATAACGATCAAAATACGCAAAACCCGGATGTAAATTCGCCCGATCCCGACAGCGACCCCGCACGCGGCGAGCGAAACGATCCATACAGCGAGGACAGTGACATTGAACGGCCTGGCGATGACGACGTGATCCCCGTGCCGCCGGACTCCGAGCAGCAATATCCTGTCGAGGACCCGCCGGTTGGCGATGTAGACGACAGCCCGATGCGAGTCTGAAACGGTCGACAGTGTGCTTTGCTCCGATTTGACAGCAGGCTTATTTGTAACTATGCTTGTTACAATATGGCGGCAAACAGTCAATTTTCGATAGCGGTGCACATACTGGCAATGCTCGCGAAATCCAGGGAAGGGAATGTAAAATCCGAGTATATTGCGGGCAGTGTCAATACAAATGCTGTCGTTATTCGTCGTTTGCTAGTCCAGCTTAACCGAGCTCACCTCGTTATTTCGCAGACCGGTTCGACCGGGGGAACACGGCTTGCGCGAAGCGCGGATGAAATTGACCTCGAGGCGATTTATAAGGCGGTTTCATGCGGGGAAGTTTTTGCGCTGCACGGGAAATCTCCGAATCAGGATTGTCCGATCGGAAAAAATATCGAAGCGGTTTTGTGTAATTTACAGAAAGAGATCGATAAAACTGTCGGTGAAAAATTATCGCAATATACACTTCAAAACGTGATTGAGATGGTGGACAGCGGAGGTTCCGAGTTCTCGCTTCAGCGTGTTTAATTTTCAAAACAAGACAAACTAAAGTTTGAACTCAAAACAAAAATACATGAAAGCATACGAAATGCAGCAATTCGGAATCGACAACCTTCAGCTCGTCGACCGTGAAACTCCGCAGCCGAAAGGCCACGAAGTTCTTATAAAATTCCACGCGTTTTCGCTCAACTACCGTGACCTGATGTTTGTAGACGGACGCTATAATCCGCGGGCGAAATTCCCGGCCGTTCCGTTTTCTGACGGTGCGGGCGAGATTACGGCAATCGGCGAAAAGGTCACGAAATGGAAGGTGGGAGAGCGCGTTTGCCCGATATTTATGCAGGATTGGCGGGACGGCGAGCTTTCGGCCGCAAAATCTAAAACTTCGCTTGGCGGCGGCGGGGATTGGGACGGCGTGCTGCGGGAATATGGTGCATTTGACGAACAAAACGTCGTAAAAATTCCCGATCACCTGTCGCAGGAAGAAGCTTCGACCCTGCCATGTGCGGCGGTTACGGCCTGGAATGCGCTCGCCGTTTCGGGAAATCTCAAAGCGGGAGATACGGTTTTGACGCTGGGCACGGGCGGAGTTTCAATCTTTGCAGTACAATTCGCAAAGTTGTTTGGAGCCGAGATTATAGCTACCTCGAGCAGTGACGAAAAACTTGCGAAAGTTAGAGGCCTCGGTGCGATTGAAACGATAAATTACAGAACGCGCGAAGATTGGGATAAAGCTGTTTTGGAATTGACAGGCAAGAACGGTGTCGATCACGTCGTCGAGGTCGGCGGCGCAGGCACGATGGCAAAATCGGTAAACGCCGTAAAGGCTGGCGGACACGTAGCGGTTATCGGCGTACTGACAACTGCCGGCGATTTTAATCCGATCTCGATTTTGATAAAAGCTGTTCGCATGCACGGAATTTTTGTCGGTTCCCGTACGATGTTCGAAGATATGAACCGTGCAATCGAGGCAAATAAACTCAAACCCGTTATTGATAAGGTATTTGCGTTCGGCGAAGTGCGGGAAGCACTAAGATATATGGAAAGCGGCGCTCATTTCGGAAAAATCGTGGTGCGCATGTAACCATCTCCCGCGTAGGGAGTATCATGTCAGAACCGCCTGCGTGAGCGGGCGGGTAAATAAGTTAGGAAAGAACCCACCCGCTAACGCAGGCGGTTCTGACTTGGGAGCAGCACGCCAAAGCGTGAACTCAAACTAAAAATATGAAAGCTGTAAGAATTCATGAATTTGGGGGAGCTGAGAATCTGCGCATTGATGAGATCGACAAGCCTACGCCCGGAGCGGACGAGGTTTTAATCAAAACGGCCGCTGCCGGAATTAATTTCGCGGACACTATGCTTCGGCAAAACAAATATCTTTTTTCGCCTGAACTGCCTTTTACGTTAGGTTTTGAAGTTGCAGGCACGATTGAGGCTGTCGGCGAAGGTGTTAAGCATCTTCAAACCGGACAGCGTGTTCTGGCAACGATCCGCGGCGGCGGATATGCGGAATACGCGGTTGCAAACGCCTCCACTGTTGTTCCGATACCGGAGAAACTCGACTTTGGCGAAGCTACCGCGCTTTTAATCCAGGGCCTGACCGCAATCGGCCTTCTTGTCGATCTCAAAGCAGGGCAGACTATTTTAATTCATGCAGCAGCGGGTGGCGTCGGCACGTTGCTTGTGCAGCTTGCAAAACGGCGCGGAGCTACAGTCATTGGTACCGCCTCGAATGAAGAGAAACTTCAAAAAGTCGTGGCTTTAGGAGCTGATTTTGCCATTAACTACACCGATACGGATTGGACCGAACAGGTTTTAGAGGCGACCGGAAATAACGGCGTCGAGGTCATCATAGAAATGGTTGGCGGCGAAGTCGGCAGACAGAATTTAAAGATTTTGGCCATTGGCGGAACACTGCACGTGTACGGCGCGGCGAGCGGCGAAGATTTTCAAATATCAGCGCTTGGCGTTTTATTTAATATGCACACCGTCAAAGGCTATAATCTTAATCGTGAAAAGCCCGAAAACCTCGTAAAATATACCGGCGAGCTGATGGCTTTAATAGACGAAGACCTGCTGCAGATTTCGGTTACCGAATTTCCGTTGGAAAAAGCAGCGGATGCGCACAAAGCAATTGAAAGCAGAAAAACAACCGGGAAAGTCGTACTGACGAATGCATAAGTAGGGAAGTGTTGAGAATATGCTATATAGAAAACTAAGGGATCTTGAAGTTTCAGCTGTCGGACTCGGCTGCATGGGGATGTCGGAATTCTATTCGGGACGCGACGATGAGGAATCGATCGCGACTATTCACCGGGCTTTGGAGCTCGGAGTAAATTTTCTTGATACGGCCGATATGTACGGGCCTTTTAAGAATGAGGAGCTTATTTCGAAAGCGATAAAAGGCAAGCGTGACAAATTTATCCTAGCGACAAAATTTGGCATCGTCCGCGACGCCAGCGATCCGGGCGTACGCGGTATTAGCGGCCGGCCCGAATATGTAAAAAAATCGGTTGAGGGCAGTCTTCGCCGTTTGGGTATAGACGAAATCGATCTTTATTATCAACATCGTGTCGATCCGCAAACGCCGGTCGAGGAAACGGTCGGTGCAATGTCGAGGCTGATCGAAGAAGGGAAGATACGGCATATCGGCCTTTCGGAAGCTTCGGCGGAAACTTTGAAAAAGGCGTCGGCGGTTCACGAGATCACAGCTCTGCAAAGCGAATATTCTCTTTGGACACGCGATGTGGAAGATAACGGCGTTTTGGAAACCTGCTTCGAATTGGGAATAGGCTTTGTTGCGTATTCACCGCTTGGACGCGGTTTTTTGTCGGGAGAGATCAAAAATTTCGAAGAGCTGGCTGAGGAGGACTACCGGCGTCAATCGCCGCGTTTTCAGGACGGAAATTTTGAGAAAAATATCGCGCTAGTCGGCAAGATCGAGGATATTGCGAAGGAAAAGGGAATTACGGCATCGCAGCTTGCAATTGCATGGACGCTTGCCCAAGGCGATAATATTGTGCCGATTCCCGGAACCAAACGCCGCAAATACCTGGAGCAAAACGCAAAATCAGTGAATGTTGAACTGAGCATTGACGATCTGGACCGCATCGAAGAAGTGTTCCCGAAGGACGCAGCGGCAGGTTTGCGTTATCCCGAAACGATGATGAAAAGCGTAAACGCTTGACTGGAACGCTGTGCGCCCTCGCCTGCTAGCGACCTCGGACTCTAGACTAGTGGAATAAATTTTTTCTAGATTGCAGGAAGCAATCTTGCAGGCGCGGGCGCCTGCGTTCCAGTCAAGCGTTTTTTTATGAATGAGTATTTACAACCGACCGAGTTTTTGAATTTCAACGATCCGACCGTTCGCGAATTCGCCGAACTGCACGCTGCCGGTGCGAAAACTGACATTGAAAAAGCTGTGAATCTTTATTATGCAGTTCGCGATGGCTTCCAATATGATCCTTATGTTCTTGATTTGCGGCGGGAAGGTTTAAGGGCGAGCAGATTGCTGACTAAGACGCGGGGTTACTGCGTCGAAAAAGCAATCCTGCTTGCCGCGTCGGCGAGGGCGGCCGGTGTTCCGAGCCGTCTGAGTTTTTACATTGTTCGCAATCACATAG
>JACDAY010000379.1 GCA_013695195.1 Blastocatellia bacterium
GATGAAGTCTAACGCACCCATCGGACCCGGCGCGGCCAGCCACGACGCGATGCCGCGATTCGCTTCGTTAAATGTCAACGCGGCGCGGCTCAAAGTTTTGCCTTCTATCTCCTTTTGTTCTACGACGAAATGCCGCAAGTTCATTACGCCAAGCTGTTTAAAGCCTTCGAGATGACGAGCTTCCTCCGGCTTGTTATCTTTACTAACCGCTTGCCCAATAATCTTTTCGAGGTCGGCGGCGACTACAAGTCCCGCGCCGTCTCTATAAATATCGTTAATACGTTGATAAAACGCCGAACCTTTGAAGCGATTCGAATCCGCCGCATTCAATGTCGTCGCAAACCCGCGCAGACGCTCTATCTGCGGAGACGCGGCGAAGATGTCGTTATGAATCCAGACGAACAGTTCAGACTTAGTCGCGACCGTTTTCGCGGTTGTTGATACCGGATTCGTCACTTTTGCAGTCATCGGATCTTCAATGATACGGACGTTCAGCGCGTTGCCGGATTCATTCGCGAAGCGTGCGAGCTGTCCGTCGAGATAAGTGCGGAAGCTCGCTGCATCCTTCACTTCGCCCAACACAAGGACACCACTCGGCTCGTTTTTCGCGTCCATCTCCGCGCTGACGACGATCTCATCACCGAGATGAGAACCGAACTCGAGGACCCTCGCAAACGTCTTTTCGTTGATACCGAATCCATCATCCTTACTGCCTTTCCACCACTCCGCGAGGGCCGGATTTTGGCTTATGCGCTCTTGCATAATGCGTTGTGACTCGGCAAGCGTTTTGCTCAAATTCGGCAACGCAGCGTAGAACACCGTGTTCTCAGGCACGAGATCGACGAACCTGGAAGAGTAGCGCACGCCGGGACGCGCAACTTTTTGATTGAGGTCGTGTCGCAGTTTTGCCAACTCCGAAACAAGATTCGCGTAGCGCGCGGCGTTACGGCTCCAGGCGACATTCTGGTGCACCGGAGTTTTCTCCAGACTACGGTTTGTCGTCGTCTGATCGCCGGGAAGTAAGGTTTCGTCCCTGCCCGCGTGATTGACCTGCACTTCGCCTTCAACCACGGAAATACGCGAACCCTTCGTGCCGCTTTCGACCGCGAAGATCGTGCCCTTGACGGAGACGAGCGAGTCAGGCGTCTGAACGTACAATCGGCCCTTATCCTGCTTCGCTGCTTCGACTATTACATCGCCGCGTTCGAGCCGGACGGTAAGCCCTCGCATGTTTTCGCTTACCGAAAACTCGGAGCGTTCGCGCATCTCAACCGTTGAACCGTCCGCGAGCCGCAGCACAGCGTCCGAATTCTTTGCCGTCCGTACGCGTTCGCCTTTCTGAAGCTGCTGGCCCGCCGCAAGCGGGCGAGTCTGCGGGTCGTCAGAAACCAAATAGACCAATCCGTTCGCGTTTTCGACCGTCGCCGCGAGTGTGCGTCCGGTCAGGTCGAGCCGCTCGTACATGAACATTCCCGCCACTCCGATACAAACAATGAACGCGGCAGCAATGCTCCAGCGTGCCGCTTTTGCGTTGCTCCACCGGTTGGTGCCCGCGCCTTGCGGTCCCCGCACCGCGCGGCGCGCGGGTTGGCGAGGGATAAATGTCGCGGTCTTCGCGGTGGCTAACGCTCTTTGTTCTTTTAGCTCGCGACGGCACGGAATGCACTCGTTGGAGTGGTCTTCCAAGAGCAGCGTGCGGGCCGTCGAAATTTTCCCATTAAGATACGCAGGAATAAGCGATTGGAAATCATCGCACCCGTGAATATGTTCAGCTGTGTTGTTAGAGTCCATTGTATTAAAACCTTCCGCATCTGAAATTATGGCAGATGAATTTTCCGCCGCCTGTTGACTTACCTGCGCCCAAACGCGCGCGGCTGATTGACTTATTAACGATGGATCGATCTGTTCGTCGCGTATTACGCGCGTGGCGTCATCGATGACCGCGTCCAACTCTTGTTTATTTTGCTTCATGATTTTTCTCCAAATAATTGCCGATCTCTTTGCGCAAACGTGTTCTTGCGCGGTGCAGTGTAACCGCGACGACCATTTGTGACGTACCTAATATCTCTGCGATGCGGCCGTTGTCGTATCCTTCAAAATAACGGAGCGCGAACGCGGTCGCGGAGCGTCCTTCGAGTTTCGAAACTGCCTGACGAATCAGCTCGCGCATTTCAACATCTGCAAAATCGTCTTCGGGACTCGGAGGCGAGAGTTTCGTGCTTTGATTAAAATCTATGACATCCAGAGAGACGGAGTTGGCTCGTTTGCGACTCCTGAGCAAGTCAAGCGAGGCGTTCACAGCCGCACGATGGAAATAGCCTTCCGGGTTCGGCGAAAGATCGCGCCGGTTAGGAGTGAGCCGCAGAAAAATAGTCTGCAAAACGTCCTCCGCGTCGCTCCGGCTGCCGGTAATCCGATACCCGATGCGAAAGATCGTTTTATGATAGTCCCGAAAAAAAACCGCAAGTTCTTCAAGCTCCGCGTTTCCCGCCATTGCTTGATGCGTGGTCGCGCTTTCTACGGAGTCAGTTAAATTGCTTGTAAATAACATGTTGTTGGCGGCGGCGGTGTTCACGTTTATCTCCTTTGAATCGTCCTTTTCTACAATATAAACGCGCGCGGCGGCGGATTATTAACAACGCGGGAGAAATAAAAATTTTCACATCTCTTAAAAGTATTTTAATTTCAGAACGAATTCAATCTGATATTCAAACACACTAGTCAAGTTCGACAGTCTGTTGAAATTAAAGAAAATCTTAAAAACAATAAAACATCCCGCTTCCGCCGCTTCGATTCAAAAAAGACGGTTGAGAACTTGAAGGCTTTCAAGCAAAGATCCCAAACCTTAGAAAATTTGCTACAGTAAAAATTGTAGTAACTTGAATTTCCAGGCGTCGCAATCGAATTGGTTTGCTCGTGGACTGAAGCGCTGGTGTAGTGCCTGTCTCTTATTTGTGATAAGTTAACGAAAAATGCTTGATCATTCGAAGTCGATGCAGTCGTTTCCTTTTAAAGCCGGGCTTAAGCTGCTGAGCGGGCTCATTGCTGCCGGTGCTCTCACATATTTCTTATCGCTCCCGGTCTCCGCACAGCAGGTTGATTCTAAGACGCTGCCGGTTATTGTTCAGCCTGGTGCGCCAGGCCAGCCGACTCGAATACTGTCCACGACGACGAAGGCAACACTTCCGCCGCGTTCCCTGAACGATGTGGAGTTCATGCAGGGGATGATCATGCACCATGCCCAAGCGGTTGAGATGACGGCGATGATCGAGTCGCGCACGAAGAATAAGAACATTCGCCTACTGGGAGCGCGCATCAGCCAGTCGCAGGCAGAAGAGATGAAGTTTATGAAACGGTGGCTCGAAGCCAGAGTCGAACCGGTTGAGATGAAGATGTCGACGATGCCCGATTCACATTCGCACGGAAATCATTCGACGGCGCATCAAGGGCATCAGATGTTGATGCCGGGTATGCTCAGCGCCCAGCAGATGAGCGAATTAAGAAAAGCGAAGGGCGCGGAGTTCGA
>JACDAY010000381.1 GCA_013695195.1 Blastocatellia bacterium
AAAAAAGGAGATTGTCATGGCTATTAACGAAGAAAAATTAAATCAATTTTTGGGAACTTGTATTACAGATTTCGGCGCGACGATGCACGCCGGATTGGTTGTTATCGGTGAAAGTCTTGGGCTTTACAAAGCGATGGCTCAGGCAGGCAAAGCGATTTCGCCCGCCGAATTAGCCAAACTGACTGACACAAACGAGCGTTACGTGCGCGAGTGGCTCAACGCGCAGGCGGCGGGCGGCTATGTTTCATACGACGCGGAAAATCAAACCTACTTTCTTTCAGAAGAACAAGCCTTTGTGATGGCTGATGAAACCAGTCCGGCTTATTTGCCCGGAGCTTTTCTGCTCGCCGTTTCCGCCGTTCGAGCCGTGCCGCAACTGACGGAAAGATTTCGCACGGGCGAAGGCTTCGGCTGGCACGAACACGACGCAGGGCTTTTTCGCGCAACCGAGATATTTTTCCGTCCCGGCTACGCCGCCAATTTAATCAGTTCGTGGATTCCGGCACTCGACGGAGTTGAAGAAAAGTTGAAAGCCGGAGCAAAAGTCGCCGACATCGGTTGTGGGCTTGGGGCTTCGACTGTTTTGATGGCGCAAGCTTATCCGAATTCAACTTTTATCGGCTTCGATTACCACGACGAATCAATCGAAACGGCGCGGGAACGTGCTGAAGAAGGCGGCGTTGCCGAGCGTGTTTCATTTGAAGTTGCAAAAGCGAAAGATTTTCCCGGCGGTGATTACGATTTCGTAACTTACTTCGATTGCCTGCACGATATGGGCGACCCGATTGGCGCGGCTTCGCACGTCCGCAAATCTTTGGCTTCGGACGGAACGTGGATGATTGTCGAGCCGTTTGCTCACGACGACGTAAAGGACAATCTGAATCCAATCGGACGCGCCTTTTATTCGGCTTCGACGCTTCTTTGCACTCCGGCTTCGCTGTCGCAGGAAGTCGGGTTGGCATTAGGCGCGCAAGCGGGCGAAGGACGGATGCGCGATGTGATAACGAAAGGCGGTTTTTCACATTTTCAACGAGCAACGGAAACACCATTTAATCTGGTATATGAGGCTAAACCCTAATCGTCTCTTTTGCGAGGCGGTTTGGCGTCCCTTGAAAGCTTGAGATTATGAGCACCGAATTAAAGCGGCAGCTTTTAAAAATGGTTGAAGAAGACCAGCGGGTCCGTGCGGAATTAGCGGCAACGGGAGAGTTGTTTGAAGGATACGCACCGAAAATGGCGGAAGTTCATCGTCATAATGCACAAAAACTTGAGGCGATGATTGAGGAATATGGCTGGCCTGGTAAATCTTTCGTGGGTGAAGAGGGTGCCAATGCCGCCTGGCTCATTCTGCAGCATGCCATTGGCTATCCGCAACTTCAGCGTAAATGCCTGCCTATTCTCCAGGAAGCGGTTGTGCGCGGTGAAGCTGAACCTTCACACCCAGCCTATCTCGAAGACAGAATCCGTTTTTTCGAGCGTCGCCCGCAGCGTTACGGAACACAGTTTGATTGGGATGAGAACGGGCAAATGAGTCCGTACCTGCTCGAAGACGCGGAAAGAGTTGATGAATACCGGCAGGCGGTTGGCTTATCTCCATTGGCGGAGCGTATAGAAGAAGCCCGCAATGACGCAGAGAAAGAACCAAAGCCATCAGACTTAAAGAAGCGAGAGAAAGAAATGCGGGAATGGGCGAAATCTGTTAGCTGGTTGTAGTTTACGTCAACCGGTGTGACAACGTGCTGAGAAAATATGCGGAGGAAAATTATGAGATTTTTTATTCAAGCACTCGCAGTGCTTGTTGTTTTGAGTTGTTTGTCAGCTTTTGCACAGACTTCCAACACCACGACGGAAAGCTCGCTAGTTCTGGAAAAAGGTGTTGCGCCACACGCAGGATTGGACGAAATTTATCGCCGCTTTTCCGAGGGATACAAGAAACTTGACGCGGCGGCGGTTGTAAATCTTTATTCTGAAACAGCGGCTTATCTTGCTCCCGAAAGCCACATTCAAATCGGGCGGCAAAAAGTTTCGGGGATTTTCACCGGCTTTTTTGATTCGGTCAAACGTAGAAACGGGCGATTAGAAATTTCTTTTCGCATCCTGCAGCGACAAATCGACAAAAATCTTGCTTATGACGTTGGAATTTACACGCTGACTTCGTTTAACGATAAAGGTGAGTCAAGAAAGGACAGCGGAAAATTTGTTGTTGTCGCCAGACGCGAGAATGGCAATGTTTGGCGATTTCAGGTGGACGGTTATAGTGGTTTACCAAAATAAAAGTAGAGCCAGGGAGTATCCTAATAAGCCGCCTCAACAAGCGATTATAGTTGACGAGATATAAAATATTCGTCAAAACCTTTTTATGAATATCGAAAAATTCCGAATCCGCGAAGGCTCAAAAGTGAATCTGAAAGACCACCCCACCGATTTCACCGCCGAATATACAGATAAAAAACAAGCTGAAATCGATTTGTCGAAAAATGTCGAGCGTCTGGCTGAGCTGCAGGACGTGCTTTATGCGCACGATGTATTCTCGCTTTTAATCATTTTCCAGGCTATGGACGCTGCCGGCAAGGACGGAGCGATCGAGCATGTTATGAGCGGCGTGAATCCGCAGGGCTGTCACGTCGTGTCGTTCAAACAACCTTCGTCCGAAGAGCTGGATCACGATTTTCTTTGGCGGTGCGCGAAAAATACGCCGGAACGCGGGAAGATCGGCATTTTCAACCGGTCGCATTACGAGGAAGTTTTAATAGTTCGCGTTCATCCCGCCATTTTGCAGAATCAGCGGCTGCCGGACGCCGTCAAGAAAGACAAAAACGTCTGGAAAAAGCGGTTTACGGCAATACGCAATTTCGAGGACACTTTGGTGGAAAACGGCACGCACGTTATCAAATTCTTTCTCAATATATCGAAAGAAGAGCAAAAACAGCGTTTTCTGTCTCGTATAGAAGAGAAGGAAAAGAATTGGAAATTCTCGCTCGGCGACGTAAAAGAAC
>JACDAY010000390.1 GCA_013695195.1 Blastocatellia bacterium
TTATCGGTGGCACAGATCAAATTAAAAAGAGCCGACCGACTATCTAACAATTCCGGAAGTGAAGCGAAGGAAATTCGCGATAGCATTCATTCGCTCACTGACTCACTGACTCACTTTTGCTTGGAGAAGACGTGCGATCCAATCTCTGTATTATCGAAGAGCGGGTTATGCAATTCGAGCAAAGAATAATTGCGTAAAATATGGCAGCATCCGTCCCGACAAGTTACACAGATAAGGTCATCGTCTCGGACGAGGTAGCAGAGTTTTCGCCGGAGATCATCGCAGAGATGAACGCGCATCTTGAAAAATATCCTCCCGAAAGAAAACGTTCGGCTTTGATCCCGCTTTTGTTGCTTGTTGTCCAGCGCGAACGAGGCTGGATCGACAATGCGGGCGTGAATTTTCTGGCGAAATATCTAGATTTGGAAGTAACTGACGTTTGGGAAACGGCAACGTTTTATTCGATGTTTAACCTGCGTCCTGTCGGCCGACATCATATCCAGATATGCAAAACGCTTTCGTGCAAGATAATGGGCGAGCCGGAGATAACCGGCCATATTTGCGGCAAGCTCGGCATTCATCCCGGCGAAACGACCGAAGACGGAAAATTTACGGTCTCGATGGTCGAATGCCTAGGAAGCTGCGGAACGGCGCCGATGATGCAGATCGGGTTTGATTATCACGAGGATTTGACGACGGAAAAATTGGATAAGATATTGGAATCGTTGAAGTAACGCCATGGAATTCGATGAAAACAAAGTTGATGAAGCAACCTTGGCATTGCTGTGGCTGGTAACGGAGAAAGACAAATACGGTGCTAGAGCGTGGAAAAGCTTCGACTGGGACACGATGGACAGATTGCACAAAAAAGGCCTTATCGGCGATCCCAAAGCTAAAGCCAAATCCGTTGTTGTTACCGAGGAAGGTCGAAAACGAGCCGAAGAACTTTTCGAGCAGATATTTGGTTTATCGAAGACAAGCAAAAGTTAAGACATGCTTTATAAAGTCGTTTTGCAAAAATCTGACGAAGGTTACAGCGTCTCCTGTCCCGTTTTACCTGGTTGCTGGTCGCAGGGCGGAACCGAGGTAGAGGCGTTGGACAATATCCGCGACGCTATAGAAGAATATTTAGAAGTTTTGGACGATCAGTTAAAAGACTGTGACGTTAGAGAAGTGGAGGTAGCGGCGTAAATGCCGAAACTACCCGGCATCAATCATCTCCAAGCGGTGAAAGCACTGGAGAAAGCTGGCTTTTCGATTGCACGTCAAGGAAAACATATCGTTATGAACAAAGGATTGCGCATTGTGACCATTCCGCGTCACAACCCGGTAAATGCTTTTACGATGGGCGGTATCGTGCGGGATGCGGGATTGACGATCAAAGACTTCAAGAAGCTTTTGTAGATATGGAAATCAGAGCAATCGGCTGCGAGCCGCTTCAGCTAAAGCGAATGCACATCAAGGATGGGCACACGCTGAAGGTGTATCGGGAGACCGGCGGATATGAGTCGCTGAAAACGGCGATGAATATGGCGCCGGCGGATATTATTGAAGAAGTAAAAAAGAGTGCGTTGCGGGGGCGCGGCGGTGCGGGGTTTCCGACCGGGATGAAATGGTCGTTCGTGCCGAAGGAAACGCCGAAGACGAAATATATCGTCTGCAACGCCGACGAGTCGGAGCCGGGCAGTTTTAAGGACCGCTATTTGATGGAGCGCGATCCGCATTCGATGATCGAGGGGATGATCATCGCGGCCTTCGCACTCGGAGCAAAGACCGGATACATATATACACGCGGCGAGTACAATTATTTGATCGACATAATGGATGTCGCGCTCGATGAATGCCGCGAAGCCGGATTAATCGGCAATAATATTCTCGGTTCCGATTTTTCTTTCGACCTCTATACGCACACAGGTGCCGGCGCCTATATCTGCGGGGAAGAAACCGCTTTGTTGTCGTCGCTCGAGGGCTATCGCGGGCATCCGCGGATGAAGCCGCCCTTTCCAGCCGTGGAAGGCGTTTACGCGTCGCCTACGGTCGTGAATAATGTCGAAACCTTTACATCAATTCCGCAGATTATCGAAATGGGTGGAATTCCCTGGCGCGATCTGGGCACTGAAAAATCCGGCGGGACAAAGCTTTGGTCGGTTAGCGGGCATGTCAAAAAGCCCGGTGTTTACGAGCTTCCAATGGGTTATGCCGACATGGAGAAGTTCATCTTCGACGATTGCGGCGGAATGCTTCGTGACGATAAAAATCTCAAAGCCGTAATACCCGGCGGCTCGAGCGTTTATATTATGAACGCCGGCCAGATCCTCGGCAAAAACGTAACAATGGATTACGAAGGCCTCGTTACCGCGGGATCAATGCTGGGAACCGGCGGCATGATGGTTATGGATTCCACGGTCGATATCATGGAATCGACAAAAAATCTGACCGAATTTTACAAACACGAATCCTGCGGCTGGTGCACGCCGTGCCGCGAAGGTACCGATTGGCTGGTGAAAATCTTCGACCGCATCGCTGCCGGCGGAGGACGCCCCGAAGATGCACAGCTCCTTCTGGACATCTGCGACAACATCGAAGGGAAAAGCTTTTGCCCGCTTGGAGATGCAGCCGCCTGGCCGATCCAAAGCGCCGTCAAGCAGTTTCCGGAAGATTTTAGAAAGTGGCTGATTAATAAAACAAATGGAAACGGTATTTCAGCCAACGTTTAGTATAGTTTCCGAGGTTCACGCTTTAGCGTGTGGTTTGTACGACCGACAGACTAAAAGTCTGTCATTATTAACGAGGTAAATTATGGGAAAAGGTGATAAAAGAAGCAGACGCGGCAAGATATTTGCCGGAAGTTACGGAAAAACGCGTCCGAAGCATAAGAAAAAAGCAATAACGGCCGTGCCGTCAGCAAAAGGAAAGAAGCCAAAAGCGAAAGAGTAATCGGTCGATATGACGCATCGTTAGAACCGCGGCGGTAAAAACAGAAACTCAATTTATATG
>JACDAY010000004.1 GCA_013695195.1 Blastocatellia bacterium
CCCCGTCGATTCCGACGACGAAAACATCTATCAGAATTGTTCCTATACGTATAACTTTAAGATCGGTCAAATTTTCCTCTAATAGCTGCTTAAGCGCGGCAAACCTCTTCGCATTCTGTTTTTCATTTTCGCCGTGCCAATCGTTAATTTTGGTCGCACGTTCAAAAAACTCTTCGACAGATATCTCATTAATCTCAATATTTTCCGAAAGTCCCAACTCGCTCACCAGCGTGGAACAAACTCCGGCTTGCACACGGCTGCCGAAAAATGGAAAAATTTTAGCGTCTGTTTCGCTTATGTAAAAAAGCCCTCCACAACCTTTTTTGATCCGTGTCTTCAAATCTTTCATTTTTCTTATAAATTTTTTTTATCTAAATCCCCCGACATTCGGTTTTATTCACCTGTCAGTCGAGTTTTAACAGATACAAAAACAACCCAAAGTATTGACAAAAAAAGGGGTTACTAAAATGTTAAAGAGGCGTCGAATTTCTGTGGATTTTCCTTGCAAACAGAATTCTTGTGTGTTAGTCTGTGAGCCGTTTTGAAACTAATTGGTTTCCGTAAACCACTGATAATAAATAACTTAAGGTTACGCTTTAAGGTTTAAGCACATTTCCACATAGCTGTGGAAAACCTTGTGGATAAATTTCCGCTCTTATGTGATAAAGCAGCCGTAACCCGCGAAAATAAAACGGCTTTAGAATTGTTTCAGGACATCTTTTATTACCACTTAAAACGATTTTATCGCATATGCTACTGCTTAAACAGATTTTTTAATTAAACACTATTTTTCTGGAGATCCTCTAGTGAAAGCCATTTTACAAAAAACCGACGCTTGGAGCGATATACTTTTGTTTGTCGAAAAACGTCTTGATAAAAACATAGTCGATTCATGGTTTCGCCCAATTCTTTTTGAAGGCCATGACGAAACGGAAAATATTTTGCATCTTCGGGCCGGACAAGTTACTAAAGACTGGGTTACCTTGTATTATTCAGATCTGCTCGAACAGGTTATGACGAAGTTAGATCTTGCTGACTCCAGGATCGAGTGGAGCATCGACGAGAGCGAAACCGCCGAGGATAGATTTTCCGAAGAGCCGGACGCGGATTTTTTCTTTGAAACAAAAAAGCCTTACATCGCTCCGCCGGGCAGAGACTCCTATGCGAAAGCTAAAACCGTTTCGACGAATTTCCTTGATATTGAACCCGTTGAGAATTCTCTCAACCCCAAATACACATTCGACAAGTTCGTTGTCGGTTCATCGAATCAGTTTGCACATGCAGCTTCTATCGGCGCGGCCGAAACGCCCGGCAAGACTTACAATCCGCTTTTTATTTACGGCGGAGTCGGACTCGGTAAAACACATCTGATGCACGCCATCGGCCATTCGATCAAGGAACGCGACCGCCACTTGCGAGTTTCTTATATAACGTCGGAAAAATTTATGAACGAATTGATAAACTCGATTCGTTATGACAAAACACAAAGCTTTCGTGAGAAATATCGTTCGATCGATGTATTACTGATGGATGACGTTCAGTTTATGGCCGGCAAGGAACGCACGCAGGAAGAGTTTTTCCATACCTTTAACACGCTCCATAACGACCAGAAGCAAATCGTAATTTCATCCGATTGCCCGCCGAGGGATATCCCGACATTGTCAGAGCGCCTTCACTCGCGTTTTCAATGGGGGCTGATCGCCGATATCGAGCCGCCCGATCTCGAAACAAAAGTCGCAATCCTAAAACGCAAAGCCGATCTCGACGGTATATTTTTGCCCGACGACATCGCGATCTATATCGCTAATAAGATAAACAGCAACGTCCGCGAATTGGAAGGCTCCTTGGTCCGCCTTGTCGCCATATCGAGTTTACGAGGAGTGCCAATCTCAAAAATGCTCGCTCAGGACGCGATGAAAAACGTCATAGACAGCGAGCGTCCGGCAGGTCTGACAATGGACAGGATCGCCCGCACTGTAGCTTCTCAATATAAGATGACGGTCGAGGAACTGAAATCGAAAAACAATTCACGTTCCGTCGCCGTGCCTCGTCAGGTGGCGATGTATCTGTGCAAACGCTTGACAAAACACAGCTATCCAGAGGTCGGACGAGAGTTCGGCGGCAAGCATCATACGACCGTTATGCACTCATTCGACAAGATCGACGCTCTGGTAAAGGAAGATCGTGATTTCCACAGAATCGTGAGCGACCTTATAGACAATCTTTGCAGTTAATTAAATGGGGATTAAACATACAATGTCGCAAAAAGATATTAACATGAGCTTTAAGGATTGTATCTCACTATCTCTTTTAGCTGCCGCAATTGAGAAAAGTTTTCCACATTTCCGCAGGAATACGGAGACCGGGCTTGTGGATAACGGTGAAACAATAGCAAGTAAAAAAGTTTTCCAAACGCTGAAGGATTTTTCCACAGCTTTTCCACACAACGTGTGGAAGGATAAGTGAAACATTTTGAAGCGATTAGAGCGGTTATTCACATTTGCACAGACACTATTACTACTACTATTTTTATATATTGATTTATCATAGTGGTTTTAGTAAAAGCACCGTTCCAGCTGAAAGACGGAAGGATATGAGCATTCAGATCAAGACAACAGGAGTTCATCACATTATGATGCTCTCCACTAACTTAGAACGCTCGAAGCGCTTCTACACCGAGAACTCGGCTTCGCGCTCATTATGGAAACCCCTGAATTGTTCCTCTTCAGCGCCGGCAACACAGCATTCGGTGTCCGCGGCCCTGAAGCCGACACGGCGAGCGATGACAAGTTTAACCCGCACCGGGTCGGGTTGGATCACATAGCGTTGGGCTGCGAAGACGAGACTGAGCTAGAGAGAGTGGCCGCCGCGCTTACGGAAGCAGGTGTGGAGAATACAGGCGTCAAACTTGATGAGACGCTAGGCAAGCAGTATGTTGCCTTCAAAGATCCAGATCGAATCGCATGGGAGTTTTATATAGTTTAAAAGCGTGTCTTTAACGGCCGACAAACTTGTTTCGATTGAATGTACAATTTCTTTGCTCTTAAGTAGCAACTCGAAGTATTTGACTTCCAAAGTCTAATTCTAATGTTAAAATATTCGCTCGGATAAGGAGTTTGAGATATGAATAGAATTCTGTTACTTATTGCGTTAACTTTTTTTTCCGCTACTTTAGCGCTGAGCCAGGAAATGAACCACCCTGCCACCGATGAAAAGAAAGGGACAAATACTGGAGCGGGTGAGATGGGTTTTTACTCCACGGCTGAGGTGAAGTGGAAAGTTGGCCCGGCTTCTTTGCCCGCCGGAGCCAAGTTCGCAGTGCTGGAAGGCGACCCGGCCAAAGAAGGCCCGTTTGTAATGCGTCTCTGGTTGCCGGATGGCTTCAGAGTTCAACCGCACACGCACCCGAAGGTCGAACGCGTTACCGTCATCTCGGGGATTTTCAACCTCGGCATGGGTAAGAAGTTCGACCAATTGGCGACCCGCGAGATGACCGCCGGCACTTTCGGCTTCTGGCCACCCGGTATGAGCCACTTCGCATGGGCGAGGGGCGAGACCGTCCTGCAACTCCACGGGACGGGGCCATGGATAATTACATACGTCAATCCGGCAGATGACCCGCGTAACGCAAAAAAGTGAACCTAAGAGAAAAGATTTTCAGGAGTTTTAATAATGGAATTCATCATAAAGCAAAATGCGTTGAAGGAAGTTTTAGGATTTGTGCAGGGCGTAGTCGAGCGTAAAAGCACGATACCGGTTTTGTCGAATATTTTGATCGAGAGCCTCGGCGAAAATGCAATTCGCATTGTCGGAACCGATCTGGACGTTACGATCCGCTGTGACGCCGAGGCCGAGATTAAAAAGCCCGGTGCGATGTGCATACAGGCACGCAAACTGTTCGATCTTTCACGCCTTTTGCAGAGCGAGAATGTGACTTTCAAAAAAGAAGAGAACGAATGGGTGAACGTTACATGCGGCCGAGGCAAATTCCGTCTCGCCGGTGTCAGCCGCGAACAGTTTCCCGAGATACCGATATTCAAATCGGCACCGCTCCGGCTTCCGGCCGAGATTTTTAATTATTTTATTCAGCACACGAGCTTTGCCATCACCAACGAGCAATCGCGGTTTACGCTTTCGGGCGCAAAATTCATGCTTTCCGACGGCAAAGCCAGAATGGTAACGACCGACGGCCATCGACTTGCATATATTGAAAAAACTCTGAGTTCAACAAACTCTCCTGATTCTCAGGACGCGAAAATGGACGCTCTGATACCGAAAAAGGCCCTGCTTGAGCTTGTAAAGATTTCGCGAGACGCGGACGGCGACGTTTCGTTTGGCGAGGATCAGAACCACATCTATTTCGAGCTTGAAGGCCGCCTGCTCATAACACGCAAGCTCTCCGGCAACTTCCCGAATTACGAGATGGTTTTGCCGAAGGACAACGACAAAACCGCCGTTTTCGACCTCGAGGAAATGAAGGGAGCCGTCCGCCGTGTGTCGCTCATGGCTGATGAACGCAACCGCTCGATTCGCCTCACCGTACGTGAAGGCGAGATAGAGCTTACTGCTCAAAGCTCCGAGGAAGGCGAAGGAAACGAGTTCGTCGCGGCCGATTACACAGGCGAAGAAACACAGCTCGGCTTCAACTGGCAGTATCTTCAGGAATTCCTGAATGTAGTGAGCGGTGAGCAGTCAGCATCAGAACGAAGCATTTCCGTGTCAGAAACGGACGCTGCTGGCAGCGGGTCCACCGAAGGCGGAACGGTTACCAAAGAAACCGACGGCGATAAGGTTCGTGTAAAAGAAAGCGGCAGCCCCACCCGTATCTCCTTCGAATTCAAAGACGCTAACGCCGCCACCCAGATACGTATCGCGGGCGATGCCGCCTATGACTACAAATACATCGTCATGCCACTGCGGATTTGACCGATGAACATCTTTCGATAACCCGAAACGGGTAAAAACAACGGTTTTGGTTGTTATTTCTTTTTTAGCCGTTTCCGCAAAATTCACAACTTGTTTATTTCCAATAATTACATATCTGGCACACTCATTGCTTTATATATAGGCAAAGTGATTGTGAATTAAATCCATTCACTTAAGAATAAGGTTTTGTTTGGCTCTTCCTAATACAACACACAAACAAACCGATTAAAGGGGAGAATATTATGAGATTATTTAGTTTAAAAAACGCTGTATTAGCTTCAGCGGTTGGATTAGTTACTCTTGTAGGAGTGGAAAGTGCAGAAGCACAGAATTCACGGGACTATCAGCGTGCTCAAAGAAAAGCTCAGCAGGAATACAGGGAATATTTAAGGACGCGAAGCCAGAGAGACTATCGTGAATGGCAAAGAGCACAGCGCGAAGCCCAAAGAGAGCTTAGGGAGTATAGACAGGATCAACGCGGGAACTTTAGGAATAACAGGATAAACCGGAATAACAGGATCAACGCACGCCAGAATTACCGGGTTTTGCGTAACGGTTCCTATTATCAAACCGATTACCGCGGCGCCGAGTTATTAAAGCAGGCCGTAAACAGCGGTTATCAACAAGGTTATCGTGCGGGCCAGAACGATACGCGTTATGGACGAAGAGATTATTATATTGACAACAGCGTTTACCGAAACGGAACATATGGTTATCAGTCATACGTTGCCAGGGATCAATATCAGTATTACTTCCAACAGGGCTTCCAACGCGGATATCAGGATGGATATAATAGGCAGTTGCAGTACGGATATAGGTCGGGCAACAACTATAATATTCTCGGAACGATACTTAACACTATCTTGAGCTTTACGCAGAACTAGATCAGCGTACATTGAGTAGGAAAGGCGTCTAGGCTATTTAGCCCTGACGCCTTTTTTAGGATCCCGCCTGCCAAGCCCTTGAGTTCTTAGGCCAATGACCGCAAGAAAGTATGCCGGCGGTCAAAACAGCCGCCGCCGCAGGTAGCAATAACTAGCAGATTATTTAGACTCTGCGCCCTCTAACTAATTGCAGTACAAGAACTATTACCGCAATTACAAGCAGAATATGGACTAAGCTGCCCACCTGTGCACCCGCAAAACCAAAACCCAATGCCCATAAAACAAGCAAAATAATAATTATAGTCCAAAGCATAAACATTCCTCCTTTCTGAATACCGCACATTGTATCAAAAAAAATCCGGGACTGCATCTTAAATTTTGGTCTCCAGGAAAATTTAAAATAAATATGGTAATCCGGCCATATGCTATTCTCAGACCAGCAAGTATGTTCAGCAATTTTACCAGGCCACGCCGGGTTGTGATAACAGGTTTCGGGTGCGTTACACCAATTGGCATCGGGCGGGACGCTTTTTGGCATTCGTTAAAGACCGGAAAGAGTGGAGTCAGCCGGATAAAAGGTTTTGATGTGTCGGACTCGACGGTGAAGATCGCCGCCGAAATCCCCGAATTCGATTGGGAGTCGCAGCTTGAGCCTAAAGACCGCAAACATGTTCCACGCACTGTTCCGCTAGCGCTGGCGGCGGCCCGCGAAGCCGTCTCAGACTCCTGCATTGACCCGCAAAATCTTTCGTTGGAGGAAAAACAACAATTTGGAGTCGTGCTCGGGACAGGAGGCGGCGGACTTTCTTTTACAGAAAAACAATTTGCCTACTGGTTCTCAGGAAACGCCGGTAAAGGCAGTATTTACACAATTCCGTCCTCGACCCACGGCGGCTTGTCGTCGGAATTATCGATGGTTTTCGGACTTCACGGTCTCTCGCACGTTGTCTCGACGGGCTGTACAAGCTCGACGGATGCGATATTTTACGCCGCACAGCATATCGCTTTGGGCAGACAGGACAGGATGCTCGCGGGCGGTGTCGATTCGCCGATAGCACGCGGAATTCTGAAAGGCTTTGAGGTAATGACCGTCCTGACAAAAGATTGGAACGACGAACCGGAACGCGCCAGCCGGCCGTTTTCAAAAGATCGTTCCGGGATAGTTATCGGCGAAGGGTCGTGGGTTTTCGTTTTGGAAACGTTTGACGACGCTATGGAGCGTGGAGCGAAAATTTATGCAGAGATCGCTGGATACGGCGTTACGTGCGACGCCTATCACCGCGTCCGGCTAGAAGAAAAAGGCGTCGAGCCTGCACGCGCGATGACATTGGCGATGACTGACTCCGGCGTCGCCCCCGAAGAGGTCGATTACGTTAACCTGCACGGCACTTCCACTCAATTGAATGATCGCATCGAAACCCAGGCCGTCAAACTCGCTTTCGGCAGTCACGCCTACAAAATGCCGATGTCAGCAACCAAATCGCAAATCGGCCATCCGCAGGGCGCGACCGGAGCGGCAGGGATAGGGGCGACGCTATTGGCAATGAACAAAGGAATTATAGCCCCCACGATTAATCTGGAAGAACCCGATCCGACCTGCGATCTGGATTATGTGCCTAACCTTTCACGACCTGGCATTGTTGAAGTCGCACTGTGCAACTGCATCGGGTTCGGATCGAAAAATTCGGCGTTGATTCTAAAGAATATTTAAACTATAAGAACCTGTCTAGGAATATAATTCTTTCAGTCATGTTCGAGCTTGATAGACGGCGGGTAATAAAATGCCCTGGATGTTTTGAAATTTTGTGTATCGAACTTTCGGCGTGCACCGCAATCGAGGCAGGCACGATAGGACGAATTGCTGACCGTGATCGGACGGGTAAACCTTTTATGTCGACAACCTAACAGTCTGGCAAATATGCCTATCTTAGTACCGAATGGATCATCCGTTCGTGAAACGGCCGTCTGAGTTGTTAAAACCAGTTCTAAAATCGCCTGCATACTTTTACCTCTTAACAATTTTTCAAAAATACCGGGTTATTTATAAGAACGAAGTTTCAGGAAAAATTTGCGATAATAAGAATGAAACCTAAAAAGACAAAAGTTTCCTGGATAATCTATATATAAAAACTGCTTCGCTTTATCTTATTACTCTTATTAGATAGAATTTTCCAAAAACATGCAGGAGAAGAAAATGCCACGACTTTTTAAAAAGGCCGCTTTGATTATATTTTTGATAGCTTCCGCGATGGTTCCGGTATTGGCATGGGATGATGTCGGGCACAAGATAACAGCCTATATCGCATGGCAGAGCATGTCGCCGCGGGCACGGGAAAATGTGATAAAGATACTGCGGGCCGCGCCCGAGGATTCACATCTGGCGGCGTTTTATAAATCATATGGCTCGGAGCCGGAAGATACGAGAAAGCGGGAATATTTTATGCTCGTGAGCACGTGGGCGGACATCGTTCGCGACAGGGCATTTGAAAACCGATATAAAAAATATCACAAAGGGCCGTGGCACTATTCCGACACGTTTTGGCGTCAGGCTGACGGAAAAGCGCAGATACTCACCCGTTTTGAAGAAGGCGGGCAGGGCGTAACGCGTCTTTTTGAATCTGAAAAAATCCTGCGCGATGCCGGAAGCTCGAATGCAGAAAAGGCAATCGCCATCGGTTGGATAATGCACATAGGCGGAGATATTCACCAGCCTCTTCATGCATCTGCACGCGTTACCGATCTTGAGCCGAAAGGCGATCAGGGCGGGAATCTTTTTCTCTTGACGCCGCAAGGAACCGCACGCGAAAATCAGGTTAATCTGCACTGGTTTTGGGATTCGATCGTCGGCCGCAACATTCCGCTCAGAGGCGAAACCTGTGAACGCGGCTATATCGAGCCGATCGCGCAAAATATGATGAAGAAATATCCGTATTCTAAAATGCAGAATCGGCTGAGCCTTGGAAAGTACGATTCATGGCAGGCAGAGAGCTTCAAGTTAAACCCGACAATGGTTTATTCGCCTGATTTGATTCGAGGTCAGCTGCCTCCTGCAAAATACAGAAAAAACGCATTCAGGGTTGCGGAAGAACAGCTTGCCTTGGCAGGTTACAGGCTTGGAGAAACCCTAAATCGCATCTTTGATAACTAAATGAAACCGGCTCAAATTCTCGAGTATTTTCAAAACCGTCAGACAAACGCTTTAGAAGCGATTGGTGAGATCGTCGAACTGGAATCACCTTCGTTTAATGTCGAGGGCAGCCGTGCGGTGGCAATGTGGATTGAAGACAAAATGCGCGGGATTCCGCTCGACCTGGAGATCGAAAGAATCGCCGCGACGGGCATCGGCGAGCATTTGCTTATCCGGGCGTTTCCGGCCGATAAATCTCCTGTTTTATTGCTCGGACACACGGATACGGTTCATCCCATCGGAACAAAATTGCAAAATCCGACACGCATCGAGGGCGACCGATTTTACGGCTGCGGCATTTTCGATATGAAGGCAAACATTATATTAATGTTGGAAGCCCTAAGATTTTTTGCCGAAACCGGGATAAAACCTTCGAGGCCTATCACCATCTTGCTTTCGTGTGATGAGGAATCCGGGAGCTGCACGGGCCGGGCGCTGGTCCAGCGTGAATCTCGAAACGCCGAGGTATGTTTTGTCCTTGAGCCTTCCGCGGCCGGACGTGTCAAAACCGGACGTAAAGGCACCGAAATGTTTACCGTCAAAGCTCGCGGAATTCCGGCGCACTCCGGCCTCGAACCCGAAAAAGGAGCAAGCGCGATTCTGGAACTTTCTAGACAAATCGAAAAGATTCACGCGCTTAATAATATTTCAGAAGGGACGACCGTAAACGTATGCACCGTGCAAGGCGGCACGACAACGAACGTTATTCCGGAAAACGCCGAATGCTCGGTCGATGTGCGTTTTTCAAC
>JACDAY010000019.1 GCA_013695195.1 Blastocatellia bacterium
AAGCCGGAAGCAAGCGCGAGCTGTCGATGTTCAGCCGAAGCATAAGCCGTCAGGGCGATTGCCGGAATTGCAATATTGCGGCTTTTTTTGGAATTGCGTAATTTAGAGAGAAATTGAAATCCGTCCATTTCCGGCATTCCGATATCGCTGATAATCAAATCAAAATCCCTTCCGGATAATTCCTTCAAAGCCTTGCGCCCTGATTCAGCCGAGACGACCTCAGCGTCTTCGCGTTCCAAAAAAATCTTGATCGGCATCAGGCTCTCAGGGTCGTCGTCGACCAGTAAAATTTTCGCTCCGGTGAGTGAAGAGCCGCTTGTGGAATTCCCCTTCGTGCCGTTTAAAGACGTTTCACCCGCATAAAATTCACCGGCAAGTGGAATAGTAATAGTAAATCCGGCTCCTTTATCTTTCCCTCCGCTGTCCACCTTAATGCTGCCCCCGTGCAGCTCGACAATATTTTTTACGATTGTCAGCCCGAGGCCGAGGCCTGTAAAGCTTCGTTTTGCCGATGCGTCGGCCTGCCGGAACCGGTCGAAAATAAACGGCAAAAACTCCTCTTCGATCCCTATGCCGCTGTCTTCGACGGAAATTTCAGCCATGCTGTCTGTTTTTCTCAGCGACACAACTATCCGGCCGTTTTCGGGCGTAAATTTTATTGCGTTTTGCAAAAGATTCGTGATCACCTGCTGCAGCCTGACCGGATCGCCGTCTGCAGGCAGCGACGCTTCGTCGGATGAAAACACCAGGCTCACATTTTTGGCCGAAGCCGAGGGTTTTAAGGCTTCCGACGATTCTCTTATAAGCGAAACAAGATCGAGCGTTTCCTTTTCTATGCGCATCTGCCCGGATATGATCCGCGAAACATCGAGCAGGTCTTCGATCAGGCTGCTTTGCTGGCGCGTATTGCGGTCTATTACCTCAAGCGCCTTTTCAGCCTGTTCTTTGTCGAGAGCGCCCATGCGGAGCATCCTTGTCCAGCCAAGCATCGAGTTCAATGGCGTCCGCAATTCGTGCGAAAGAATCGACAAAAACTCGTCCTTTGCCCGGTTGGCTCTTTCCGCAGCTTCACGCGCCTTGGCCTCGACTTCGATCAGGCGTACGTTTTCGATTGCAACAGCCGCCAAATTAGCTACCATGCCGAGTGAGGTAATGTGCTCTTCGCGAAAAGCATTTTTCTCGTATGCCTGAACTTCGATAGTTCCAATCACGCGATCCATTACTACCATCGGAATGACAAGCGATGAATTTGGATTGATCCCATCATCCTCGACGATAACGTGCGGCCGATTTTTCATCAACTCCATATATTGGCTTGCTACGACCGGCTTGCGCCCGAAAACAGCCTGCGAATTCGGCCCGCCGTCTTCGGTTAATTTTATCGGCGGCAGCGTCGATATATCGATTTCGCCACCCAGGCCAGAAGCATAAGCTGCATGGCGCATATTCGTTTCCGCATCGTAAAACGAAACAAAAAACGCCGAGCACGGCATCGAGTCCGCAACAAATTCATTTACCGTCCGGTAGATCGAATCAAGCTCGCGCGCGGTGCCGAGAATCTGTCCGAGCGGTACGATCCTCGAAAGCAGAGCATGATATTCATCCGCAGCCCGCCGCTCGGCTGCGACAAGAGCTTCTTCGGCGCGCTTGCGCTCGGTGATGTCCTGGATCGTGGTCAGTGCAAACTTTTCGCCGCGTATCTCGATGAGCTCCGCTGAAACCAGGCCGATAATTTCCTCGCCGTTCCGCTTGCGAAAGGTATATTCCAGATTGCGCGTCCGCCCCTTTTGCCTGACCTTATCCAATTGTTTTTCCCTGTCATCCAGCTTTTTCCAGATTCCAAGCTCAACGGTCGTTTTCCCGATCGCTTCCTCGCGTGAAAAGCCTGTTGCCTCGACAAAAGTTTCGTTTACTTCTATCAGCTTACCCGTTTCGAGCGACGATATGGTCAAAATCATCGGGCTTGAGGCAAAGGCTTTTGAGAAACGCTCCTCCGATTCACTTAAGGCTTCGCGTATTTGCCGTGCCTCGGTCACATCTCTTGCAGTGCCGATCCATTCGACTATTTCGCCTTTCGCATCCAGCAGCGGTACCGCGTGCGAGAAAGTCCAGCCCATGGTGCCGTCCACGCGCCAAACCCGATGTTCCAACTCGAAAAGACTCTTGGTCCGTATCGCTTCGTGGATGGCCGCTCTCACCTGCGGCTGATCATCCGGGTGAATGTATTCCTGAAGCCAGTCGCCGCTCGGCTTTGCGGTGTCCACAATGAAATTCCGGCCATCGAGTTGTCGCATCTCGCTCCAGTCCGGGCTCATTCGATACATCACATCCGAACTTGCCGTTATGAATGCGCGAAAGCGGTTCTCGCTCGCGCGCAGCGCCGCTTCGGATTGTTCGGCCTGTTCGGTGAGTTCGTGCTGATTGACCGAAGACACCATCAGCGCTTCGTTCATCTTGCGCAGCTGCCGCTCGAAGTCGTCTCGGGCCGTCTCCTTTTTTGAACGGTCGGTCACTTATTTCTCCCGGGCGTCCGAATTGCCTCCGGCGAAGGCTTCTGGTCTGGCTCCCTACAGTAGCTCTGTACATATCGCGCTAAAGAAACCCACGCCCATCGAAAACGCGGACGGAATGATACGTGCGTGCAAACTCCTTTTTCAAGTGAGCCAACAATGTCACGGTTGGCCTCTGAGCCATGTTCGGGACTTAGTTCTCGCGCACGTTCGTTAACCGACTTCATAAGCGTAATTTTTGTCAAGAAAAGCGTAGTAGTTCAGTTTGAATTTACAACCGGTGCTTGTCATTCTTAAGCTGCGGAGCAGCGACATAACTTTAGCCGCTGGTGAAGCCCTTGGCGAAACCTGCGGTATAGCGTAAAAAAAAATGGGTTCAAGCCTGTGAAACAGGCGAAAAGCATATCCGATTTAGGCTTTCGCCTGTTTCACAGGCTCCGATATTCAACCCAAACAAACTACACGTTCCGCCCAAAGGCTGCACGCGTAGCTAAAGTTATTACGCCCGCTCCGCAGGCTCCAATCTTTCCGCAAATTTGCAAACTGAACCACTACCCAAAAGATTGATTATTATAAACTTTTTGTTAAGACAAGGTCAAAGAATTGCTACCGCTGCCATGTTCCGTACTGATTAGAACGGAATATTCGGAAGATTCTACTGAAAACTTGACAACGACACACTCAACTATTATACTTGGCAAAGGCTCAAGTAATCACTTTCAACAACGAGCACAGCTATATTAGATAACTGGAGAAATTAAGCATGAGTAAAATTATCGGTATCGATTTGGGAACGACGAATTCGGTTGTGGGCGTGATGGAGGGCGGCGAGCCGATCATCATTACGAATTCCGAAGGCGGGCGCACGACTCCTTCGGTTGTGGCTTTTGCAAAGGACGGGAACCGTCTTGTTGGGCAGGTTGCAAAACGACAGTCTGTTACGAACCCTGAAAACACGCTTTATTCGATCAAGCGTTTTATGGGACGTAAATTTGACGAGGTTCAGGAAGAGATCAAGCAGGTTCCGTTCAAGGTTGAAAAGGCTTCGAACGGCGATGTCAGCGTAAATGTAGACGGCAAACAGCACAGCCCGCCGGAAATTGCGGCGATGGTTCTGCAGAAATTAAAACAGTCGGCTGAGGATTATCTCGGTACGAAAGTTGAGAAGGCGGTCATCACCGTTCCCGCTTACTTCAATGACGCCCAGCGGCAGGCGACAAAGGACGCCGGTAAGATCGCCGGCCTGGAAGTTCTGCGGATCGTCAATGAGCCGACGGCGGCCGCATTGGCTTATGGCCTCGACAAGAAAAAAGACGAAACCATCGCGGTGTTCGACTTTGGCGGCGGCACGTTCGATATTTCGGTGCTCGAAGTCGGCGAAGGCGTTGTCGAGGTAAAATCGACAAACGGCGACACGCATCTCGGCGGCGACGACGTTGACGAAGTGCTGATCGAATGGATCATCGACGAATTCAAAAAGGACCAGGGAATCGATCTTGCAAACGACAAGATGGCGCTTCAGCGTCTCAAGGAATCGGCCGAAAAGGCGAAGGTCGAGCTTTCGACCGCGATGGAAACCGAGATCAACTTGCCGTTTATCACGGCGGACGCCTCCGGCCCGAAGCATCTCGTGATGAAGCTTACCCGCTCGAAATTCGAGCAGCTAGTCGAGCCGATCCTCAAACGCCTAATGCCGCCGGTCGAGCAGGCGATCAAGGACGCCGGCCTCGAGCCGAAGGATATCGAAGAGATCGTGCTGGTCGGCGGTTCGACTCGTATACCGAAGGTCCAGGAAATGGTCAAGGCATTTTTCGGGAAAGAGCCGAATAAATCGGTCAACCCGGATGAAGTCGTTGCTTTGGGTGCGGCGGTACAGGCGGGTGTTTTAGGCGGCGAAAAGACCGATATTCTGCTTCTCGACGTTACGCCATTGACGCTCGGGATCGAGACTCTCGGCGGCGTTATGACGCAGATGATTACGCGTAATACGACCATCCCGACTCGAAAATCCGAGATCTTCTCGACCGCTTCGGATAATCAGACTTCGGTCGAAGTCCACGTCATGCAGGGCGAACGTCCGCTGGCGACTGACAACAAGACACTTGGCAAATTCCATCTCGTGGGCATTCCGCCCGCACCGCGCGGCGTTCCGCAAGTAGAAGTTACATTCGATATCGACGCAAATGGTATCGTCAACGTGTCCGCAAAGGATGTCGGCACTGGCCGCGAGCAGAAGATAACGATCACGTCGTCTTCGGGACTTTCAAAAGAAGAGATCGACAAGATGATGAAGGAAGCCGAATCGCACGCCGGCGAGGACGAGAAGAAAAAAGCCGAGATCGAGGCACGCAACCGTCTGGACGGCCTTGTTTACAGCGTTGAAAAAACTTTCAACGAAAATAAGGACAAGATGGACGCGGCGGGTTCGACCGAGATCGAAACGGCGATCGCGGAATCGAAAACGGCACTGGGCGGGACCGACGCGGAAGCGATGAACAATGCATTCGAGCGTCTGCAAACCGCTTCGCACAAACTCGCGGAAGTCCTATATAGCCAGGCTGGTGCAGCCCCCGATGGCCAGCCAGAAACAGGCGAACAGGCTTCATCCGCAAGCGCCGGCGCGGACGGCGACGGCGCATCCAAATCGTCCACCGACGATGACGTGATCGATGCCGAATACGTCGACGTAGAGGATGAAGAGAAGAAGTAGTAAATTGGTGTAAAAATATTGGGCGGTGGTGAAAGCCACCGCCCATTTCTAACTTATGACAGTTCAAATCGACATTGACGATGAAGTTTTGGCAGAAGTTCATGACGCCATCGCTATTCTGAATGAAAGTAAGGAAGAAGCTTATCTTGAGGCGTTCCGGGACTTGGCCCGAAAGAAAAAACGCGAAGCTGAAGTTGCCCGGCAGTATGCGGCTGCATACGGAAAGAACCCTATTCAACCCGATGAGTTTGACGTTGAGGAAGAACAACTCATGGAGGTGTGGAAAGACCTATGATTCGCGGCGAAGTCGTTTGGCATAAATTCAAGGAACCAGATAAGAAGCGCCCCGTTTTGATTCTAACTCGAGATGGGGCGATTTCAGAATTGAATGCAATAACAGTGGTTCCGATTACCACGAGCATTCGCGATCTTGCCTCGCAAGTTCTGTTAACCGAGGAAGATGGAGTGAAAGAGGCGTGCGTATTGAACGTCGACTGGATTCAAACTGTGCCGAAAAATAAGCTCGGCGCTAATATAACGATTCTTTCCGAAGACAGAATGGACGAGGTTTTTGAAGCGATCAAATTCGCATTCGGTTTTGATAAATAAATGGCAAAAAAGGATTATTACCAAATTCTCGGCGTCAAAAAGGACGCAAAAGCGGACGAGATCAAAAAGTCTTACCGCCGCTTGGCGCGCAAATTTCATCCGGACGTAAATCCGAACGACAAGACGGCCGAGGAAAAATTTAAGGAAGTTCAGGAGGCTTACGACGTACTCTCGGACGAGAAAAAGCGTAAGGTTTTTGACCGATTCGGTTATTACAACGACAATCTCAGCGCCGATTCTCCTTTCTCCACAGGTGCCCCGAGCGGTGCCGGAGCAGGCGGTTTCGATTTTTCGGGTTTTGATTTCAATACCGGCAGCACGGGTTCGGGCGGCAGCTCGAGTTTTCGTGATATTTTCTCGGATCTTTTTAGCGGCGGCGGCAGTGCACGGCAGGCGCAGCCGGAGCCGCCGCGTGCAATGCCAAAGCGCGGCCGCGACATCGAAATCCCGCTCGCTCTAAGTTTCGAAGAAGCATTCACCGGACTCACGACCAATATAACGGTCAATCGATCGGAGCAGTGTGCACGCTGCCACGGAGCGGGCGACACGGGCGGGCCGATAATCACCTGTCCGACCTGTAAAGGCACGGGTCAGGTTTTGAGATCAGGGGGGCGGCTGCAGTTTTCGCAGGTCTGCCCTGATTGCGAGGGAACCGGGCGCCGCCGCCAGCCTTGTTCGCTGTGCAGCGGCAAGGGCGTTACGCCGAAAACCGAGCAGGTAAAAATAAAAATTCCAGCCGGCGTCGATATGGGTTCGCGCGTGCGAATCCCGAAAAAAGGGCATGGCGGACGCCTCGGCGCCGAGCCCGGCGATCTGTTCATTCTTACCAATGTCGGCAAACACCGGTTTTTGGAACGCAAAGGCGACAATATTTATGTGACGGTACCGATAACTGTTCCCGAAGCCGCTCTCGGCGCCAGGATCGAAGTGCCGACCGTCGAAGGCAAAGCGCAGCTTAAAATTCCCGCCGGCACGGAATCCGGGCAGAAGTTCCGCCTCCGTGAGCGCGGATTTCCCAGCCTGAGAAATCCAACGCTTCGGGGCGATCAGTTTATCGAGGTAAAAATTACGCTGCCGCGCGTGATATCCGAGGAGACAAAAGCTGTATTAAAACAGTTTGAAAAACTAAACCCCGAGAATCCGCGGCGGATAATGGGACTTGAATAGGTCGGAACCACCTGCGGTAGCGAGTGGTTTATCGTGGCCTGCAAGAATCCCGGGTTTTCTATGCAGACTTCAACCGTCCGCTACCGCAGACGGTCCTGACCGGATGATATGACTAAAAGGCGAGTAAAAACCTACACGATCAGCGCAGTTGCGGAGATCTACGATATCCATCCGCAGACCCTGCGTCTTTACGAGCGTGAAGGCCTTCTCGCGCCGTCGCGTTCGGTCGGCAACACGCGTCTCTACGAGGACGGCGATCTCGAACGCCTCGAAATCATCCTGTCTTTGACGCGCGAGCTCGGCGTAAATCTGGCCGGCGTCGAGATAATCCTAAACATGCGCGAAAAAATGGACTCCATGCAGCGCGAGTTCGAACGCTTTTTCGAATATTTAAAAACCCACGCCGGCGAATTCTCCCAGCAAGTCGAAACCTTCGCCCAAACCGACGCCCTTATTCCGATCTCCCGCTACCGCCGCATCGAATACCGCGAAACTGTCGACAAGTCAGAACCCCCTGCGTGAGCGGGTGGCAGCGCTTCGGCCCGTCCGCAATGAGAAAGAGTGGAACGCGGACGCCCCCGTCCGTAATGAGCGCCGCCTCGGCACGAACAATCCGCTCATCTCCGGTCAAGCCGAGAATCGAGCGACTGCTTCGCCGGAGGAACCGGCGATTGCGGACGAGGGCGTCCGCGTTCCGACGGCCGGCCTCAACATCACCGAAATGTGCCTCGACCGCTGGCAGACGGACGAGATGAAAGATCAGCCGGCGGTGATTTGGGAAAGCGAGGAGGGCGAGCCGGAAAAACTCACATACCAGGAATTATTTGAAGAGGTCGAAGAAGTATCAGAAGCCCTGCGCGTCTTGGGTTTCGAATCGGGCGACGCCATTGGAATTCATCTTCCAATGCAGCTCGAGACGGTAGTCGCACTGCTCGCCATCAACAGGATAGGCGCGATCGCAGTACCCGTATTTTCCGGATACGGGGTAGAAGCGATCTCAAGCCGTTTAAATGCGATTAAAGCAAAAGCTCTTTTTACATGCGAGGGTTTCCAGAGACGAGGAAAGATTTTCGATGCCTTCCAGATCGCGCAGGACGCGGTCAAGAATTCTCCAACGGTCGAAAGGATCATCGTTGTCGAGAGAATGGTCGGTGAAGATTGGACACCCGACGAACGAGTGATAAATGATGAAAAAGCCCTCTTTTATCACAACTTCGTCGATATGGCTTATGAATCGCCGGATGATGAATGGCCTGCTGAACCAACCTCCGCCGAAGACCCGCTCATTATCCTCTACACCTCCGGCACGACCGGCAAGCCGAAAGGCATCGCTCACACGCATGCTAGTTTTCCGATCAAGGCGGCGCAGGATATGGCGTTTGGGACGGATGTCGGCAAGGGCACGCGGATCTCGTGGTACACGGACATCGGCTGGATGATGGGGCCGTGGCTGATCTACGGGGCTTTGATAAACGGCGCGACGATCTGCATATACGACGGAGCGCCCGATTACCCGACGCCCGACCGCATGTGGGAATTTTGCGCGAAACATAAAGTCGAGATTCTCGGCATCTCGCCGACGCTTGTGAGGTCATTGGCCTCGCACGAAGGGAACGCGGATGCCATCGTCCGCAATGAGCGCCTCTACGGCACGAACGACGGCCCTGCCACTGAACAGCTTGAGAAATCAGCGACAGTTTCGCCGGGGGAACCGGCGATTGCGGACGAGGGCGTCCGCGTTCCACCGCATCAACGCCATGATCTATCGTCGCTGCGGGCCTTTGCCTCGACAGGCGAGCCCTGGAATCCGGCTCCCTGGTGGTGGCTGTTTGAAAAAGTAGGCGATTCAAAATTACCGATCATAAATTATTCCGGCGGCACGGAGATCTCCGGCGGGATTCTGATGAACAATTTTTTAACACCGATAAAGCCATGCGGATTTTCCGCCCCGTGTCCCGGAATGGACGTGGATATTCTCGACGAAAACGGCGAATCCGTAGGCCCGAACGAGGTCGGCGAGCTTGTCATAAAACAGCCCTGGATCGGCATGGCGCGCGGGTTCTGGGAGGAAAGAGAACGCTACCTCGAAACCTACTGGAGCCGTTTTAAGGACACCTGGGTACACGGCGACTGGGCAATGCGCGATTTTGACGGTCATTACTTTATCCTCGGCCGCAGCGACGACACGCTAAAAGTCGCCGGCAAACGCGTCGGCCCGGCAGAGATCGAGAGTTTGCTTGTTGCACACCCGTTTATTACCGAAGCTGCCGTAATAGGCGTCCCCGACGAAATAAAAGGCACCAAAATGATCGCATTCTGTGTATTACGGAACGCGGACGCCTTCGTCCGCAATGAGTGGCGCTTCGGCACGAATAACCCGACTGACACCGAACAGGCCAGGATTTCAGCGACATCTTCGCCGGAGGAACCGGCGATTGCGGACGAGGGCGTCCGCGTTCCCTTGGAAGCAGAGCTCAAAGCACTTGTCGCTAAAGACATGGGCAAACCG
>JACDAY010000035.1 GCA_013695195.1 Blastocatellia bacterium
TATTTCCGGTGTTTGGCGGTATTTCGGGCTCGACCAGCACAATATGCAGCATTTTCATTAGGAACGCGGAAGTTAGCCTGCTATTGGATTTGGGCGGACTAAAATCCGCACTCATTGTTAATTATAGTTTCTGCGTCTGTATTATTCCATTCTTGATATCCGATGCATCCTTGTTTGCTGAATTATCATCAATTAAATCAGTTTTACAGCACATTAAGTGTCGAAATAGATACATTGTGTTACAATCCGCAATTGTGCATTTTCAACTAAGCGAAGGAGAAACTCTGTTGTGTTTTTGCGTTTCAAATCTCTAATACCGGTTATTTTGCTGACCATTTTGTCCGGTCTTGTCGTTGTTGGCCAGGAAGCTGCTGACAAAACAGCCGAAAAGAAAACCGAACCAAACACTTTAGCTCCGCTCGTTACTTCAAAGAACGGTCTTAAAAATCCGACGGCCGAACAACTCATCGAAACGACTATTTTTGTTTACGGGCTGGGCGGCGGCAGGGCATCGTTGAATCAGATCCGCAAGACCGCGTTCGAACGCGGAAAGGTGAGCGTGGTTAATGCGGAAGGCAAAATGGAACAGGCTAATTATCAGCGTTGGATAGCCAGCGACGGAACATCGAATAAGAGAAAAATCCGGCTCGATCAGGAATTTCCCACGGCGCGTTATTCGCTTGTATTTAGCGACGATAAGATATTCGGCATTTTTAACGACTCGGTTTTCACGCCGCGAGAAGATGCGTCGCGGGCGTTTCAGAATCAGATTGTTTACGGCCTCGACACGCTTTTGCGATACAAGGAAAACGGATCGAAATTGGAGCTCGGCGGACGTGAAAAGATGATGGGCGTCGATTTCTTCCTTGTGGACGTAACAGACACACAAAACCGGAAAACGCGTTTCTATATCAGCGCCAAGACCTTTCGTGTAATGATGCTTGATTACGAGGACGCGGGCATTAAATACCGCCGGAAGTTTTACGATTACAATGCCGCGCAGGGCACACTGGTTGCCTACCGCAGCGTCCTTTATGCCGGCGACAAAATCGTCGAGGAAACCGAGATCGGAACCGTAACATACGGCCAGAAGATCGACGACGGCATGTTTTCGGCGGGTTGATAGATTTTTTGCAACTTTTATCAGGCGGGTTGGTGCTTAGCTTTGCAATTTCAAATTCTTGCAAAGGAGAACAACCAATGAACCGGCCCCAAACGATCTTGTCTATAACCTTTTTCTTTTCAATTTGTCTGATGTTTGTTTCGGCGACTTTTGCCCAGACCGATCCGCGATATAAGATCGAACCAAACTATGAAGCGGTCCTGCATGTCATCATCGGCTCGGGCGAAGCCGCGCAGGACGCCGGTCTGCCGCAAGCATTGTCAAACATTTCAAAACAGCTCAGGACAAACTTCGCTTTTACCAGCTACAAACTCGTTAACACTTACCTCGGACGAATTGCAAATACGGGAAATTTCGATTATAAGGGCATCGCCAATATTTACGCTCACGAACAGGTGACGGATACGCCGAGCTTTCTGGATTGGAGGCTGATCGATTTGAGAAGCTCGCAGAGTGCCGCCGGCCAAAGCATTTTCCAGATGCAATCGTTCCAATTCGGAGCCCGTGTTCCAATCAAAACCGCAAGCACACAGGGTGAGGACGGGAAAACCTCAACGACTATCAATTACGAATACGTTGGTTTAAAATTGGACAAAATAAGCTTTACCGAAAATTCGCCGACGTTGATAGGTACGCTTTCGCTTCCGAAAACCAGCGGCACGATGTTTCTGGTATTGACCGTAAAAAGTGTCGGAAACTGATCGTTTTAAAAATTTCGCAACCTTCTCGGCCGCCGCGCGTGAATCAAATCGTAAGGCGGCTTTTGTTCGGATTGAAAATCTATTGTAAAAAAGTATGAGTGTATGCCATTGGACAAAATCGAAACCGGATGGGCGGAGGTGCGTACCACCGCTATGTCTGAAAAGATTTTATCCGATCACGCTCTGATCGAAGCGACTAAGAACGGCGATGAGGCTGCGTTTGCGGATATCGTCAATCGCTATCGAAATCCGATCACAAACTATCTTTATCGATTTTTGAATGATTACGAGGAAGCGGTAGATTTGACGCAGGAAACATTTGTCCGGGTTTACTTTGCCATCGACCGGTATCATACGGATTTTGCTTTTTCTACTTATATTTACCGGATTGCGACAAACCTTGCCATCAGCGAGATACGCAGGCGAAAACGACGGACGATACTTTCTTTGACGGGTTTGTTTCAGGGCGAGGGTGATGAAAATGTTGAATTTCAACCACCCGACAAAAGGCCTTTGCCCGACGCGAATATGATCGACGACGAGCAGGGACGCGTGATCGCAAAGGCTATCGCAGCTTTGCCGGTGAAATATCGGGTTCCGATAATTTTGCGGGACGTCGAAGGCAAAACGTACGACGAGATCGCCGAAATTCTCAAACTCGGGCTTGGCACGACAAAATCGCGTATCAGCAGGGCGAGAGGTTTGCTAAAAGAGAAATTAAAGCATTATTTTTAGTTTTTTAAAAGATTTTTAACAAGAGATGATTCACGAAGATTCACAAAACGAAACGCTTGAAACGGAAATTTTGAGCGCAAGCGACCAAAAGGTTGCCCAAATGCTCGGAAATCTTAGGGCCGTAGATGCGCCGAAAGATTTTGATTTCCGTTTAAAGGCTCGTATAGCAAACAGCACTCCGTCGCATTACAAACCGAAACCTCTGCTTCCGATCCTAAGATACGCCGTGCCGCTTGTCCTGGTGCTTTCAATAGGCGGGATGTTCGTTTTGAATAACTCAAACGGAATCGAAAATAATGCGTCAGTATCCGGGATTTCGCAGCCTCCGGCATTAATAGTGAACCCGGCCGAAGCCCAGCCGCCGACTGTAAACAATGCTGAAAAACAACTCGAATTTACAGGAGAAATTCCCGCTATCGAGAATTCCGGTACCAACAAGCGGCAATTAGCTGTTGGTGTGAATGCTGTACCGAAGGCGATTTTAGCCCGGCGGACAGGAAATTCGTCTCAAGGCGGCTCCTTTAACCGCCGCCCGAGATCGCCGCAAGGCGGCTCTGTCGATATTGCTTTAAAGAAGGCTAACCCGACTATTTATCCGCGCGGCTTGGATCCGAATATCTCGATAAACCCTGAAAAAGCGCCGGGCTTTGATAATACGAGTAAATTTACCGTGCGCGACATTCTGTCCGCAATCGGCATTGAAGCGGATTTCGGCGAGGATGCCTGGACGGTAACGTCGTTGAAAAAGGGCAGCCTGGCTGAACGCGCGGGAATCCTCAAAGGCGATCTGATCGAAGCGATCGATGACCGGCCTATCGGCGTGAATGCGGTTTTTACCGGAAGCGTCGGTGCGAAAACCGTCACGGTTCGCCGGCTGGGAAGAGTAATACTGCTTAATCTTTAGGATGGATTGAGGCCGCGGGAGACTCGATTTTTATCGTTTGAGGCAATAAGTACAAGCCAGCCAGATAAAACACTGCCGCAAAAAATTGAATATATCCTGTTCCAGCGGAGAATGCGGGAAGATCCAGCAGCCATGTAAAAGCTTCCTTCGTAGGATTTTCTATCACACCACGAAACCATCCTTCGCTCTCAGGAGCCGTTAAATTAGCTAAAATCAAATACTTCGCTACAAACGCCAGCCCGAAAAGGGCTCCAAGGCTCCGCAGCAGCTTTTTAGTGTCGAAATACGCAAACAGATTGTTCCAAAGTGTCCAGAAAAAGCAAAAAGCGACTATCCAAAACGGCAATCCCTGTTCAGGCAGCAGCGAATTAAAAAGTTGTGTCGTCGCGGCGAAAAGCGTCAGCAAAACCGCAGCGTTTGCGAGGTTTTTTATTAAAGGAAAATCTTCCGAAAACCATCCGTCCAGCCTCATCAGCCCTGCACGCAGGAATAACACCAGCATAATCACCGCAAAGATCAGACAAAATAATGGTGGTTTTAAAAAAATGAACGAATTATCTACCGGACTAAGCCGTAAACCGCCGAGCAAAGCTACGGTGAGAAAAACACATGGCAGGAAAAGGTAAATGAGATAAATCCGTTGATTCCCGCTTTTGGAGACAGAGTCTGTTTTTTCGATTTCAGTTCCGGGGTTAATGAGAATATCGGCATCGATTATCCTACCGCTAATTTCATTAAGTTCTTCGGTATAAGTTTCAGGGTGTGAACTTTGGTTCTGTTCCATCAGTTTTGTTGCCTATATTCAACCAAGTGGGTTCGACACGTACGACAGACTGTTATTCTGTCAAGAACAGGCTAATAGCCTTTTGTACGCTATTTTCTATCGCGAAAAGCCTTGAACGGATTGAAATCATCCGATGTAATTTTCAATCCTTCTTCCAGCTCATTTCTCAACACGGCCGGAGTTTTCAATTGTAGTGACGGATCAGCCGAATTGAAATTCCGGTTTAACAGAACGACCCGATCGAGCGCATCCAGGCCCTGTTTAAAAAGTGCATCATCGTTGGAAAACCGGCCCCA
>JACDAY010000061.1 GCA_013695195.1 Blastocatellia bacterium
CGAAATCGGTTTGATATATTCATTAAATCGGTGATTTTCTTACAATTGTGCTTGGCCGCAAACTTTTTGTCTTTTCAAAAGATTTTCGGGAAATTAGTTAACAGTCGACAGTTTATAGTCGGATACCATCGCACAACTTGCCGTTGACGCTGGTGTAAAAAAGCGGAACTTCCTTGAATGTATTGGTGTCGCGGCAGTATGACAGACATGTGTCAAAAGGTTTTGAATAAATATGAAGGCTGACCGCACGCTCGTCAAACTCTTCAAGATTTAGCATCTGGTGCACCGGTTCTTCGAGCTCTACCTTGGCGGCAAGGCAATCCGAGAGATCGAAAGTGTCCGTCTCGACAAGTTTACAATAACCCCGGGTTTCGTCGATCTCCGAAATCGCGAAATTTTGGCCGAGGAGTTTTCCGACCGGCACAGTCATCCAACAGCTTTGCCCGGCGTGATTGTGGACGCGCGAAACCTGTCCGGGCTCCCAGCAGACCGCCATCAACTCAAAACGTGCATCCTTGTAGATCAAATTCCGGGTGTAAAAGTTCGCGCTCCAATGAAAAAACGGAGCAATTGAATCGACTTCTATTGGACTATCGCTAAGAAGTTGATAGACGTTATCGCACTCGAATTCCGCATCGGGAATCGCGCGGAGGCCTTCGATTAGACGGGAAACTGGTGTTTTCTGCATTTTTTAATTTTGTTGGGCTTTCTTCAAAAAGTCAACGAACTCCGGGACGTTTCTCGTCAGGCCGGGAAACGCCGCAATGTTCTTTCCGTCGGCGTCCATCACTGCATAATACGGTAACGCTACCGTGCCAAACATGTCCTGCTCCATCTGCTGCTGCTTTTCATAAATCTCGCCGTCACCATCGGTGTAAAGCCGCACCAAAACGAATTTGCTCAATTCCGCCTCGACATCGTTTTTCGTAAACACGTTCGCTTCCATCCAGCGGCAGTTCGTACAGGTATAGCCGGTAAAATCGAGAAAAACACGTTTATTTTCGGCTTTCGCTTTTATCAATGCCGCGTCGTAATCATTCACGATCCAACTTAATTCATCGGCACCGCCGCCGAAAAGCCTGCCGGAAGTATTTTCTAGATCAGGCGGTAGGAACGCTTCCAGCTCGCCGAGTTTCGCGCCAAAGATTCCGGTAATAAGATAAAAGCTGATTGCAAGGCTCAGTATTGCAGAAATAAGTCGCAGCGAGCCGATTCGCTCGGGTTTGGAATCGTGCGATAACTGAAATTTACCCAGGAGATACAGCGAAAGAATTATCCCTATTGCGATCCAGATCGCAAGCACGACGCTGCGCGTGAATATTCCCCAATTCCAGACAAGATCGACGTTCGAGATAAACTTCATCGCGGCGGCGACTTCCAAAAAGCCCATCGCGACCTTTACCGAATTCATCCAGCCGCCGGCGCGCGGAAGCTGCGTCGCAAGCTGCGGTATCAGTGCCAATACAAAAAAAGGTAGAGCAAACACCGTCGAGAAAGCGAGCATTCCGACGAGCGGCATTTGCCAATCGCCCTGCGACGCCGAAACCAGAATGGTGCCGACAAAGGGCGATGTACAGGTAAAAGACGTGAGCGTAAACGTCAAGCCCATTAACAAAGCGCCGATTATGCCGCTTCCCTCACCTTCGCGGGTTCGCGTGAGATTGTCGAGCTTTGTCAGAATTCCCGTCGGAATTGCAATCTCGTAAGCACCGAATAAATTGAATGCGAAAAATAAAAAAATGCCGGCGATCAAAAGATTTATCCATGGATTTGCGGCGAAAAGATTTATCCCTGCTGCCCCGACAAATATCGCCAGCAGCATCCCGAGCAGCGTAAATGTCGCGATTATCCCGATAGAATAAACCGTCGCCAGCCGGATTGCCTTTGAACGGCTGCCCGATGAATGATTCGTGAAATACGAAACCGTTATGGGTATCATCGGGAAGACGCAGGGCGTTAGAAGCGACAAGGCGCCCAGACCTGCGGCAAGCCACAGAAAAGCCCAAAGATCGGTCGGCAGTTGCAGGTTGTCGGTTATCGGCGGGTTTATAGGTTTTCCGCTCTTTTCCGGACTGCTGATTGCTGACTGCTGACCGCCGACCGCTGACCTTTTTACATCTTCCTCGCCGCTAAATGAAATCCGTTTCGTCCTTGGAGGCAGGCAGACTTCGTCATTGCAGAGCTGATATCGTACATCGAAAGTCAATTCGCTCCCGTTGCTGTCGGCGTTCAAGCGTACGGGAATAGAAAATTCGGCGCGGTCCGTATAAAACCTTGTCTCAAGCGGTTTATCATCAATGATAAAAAGCGGATCCGGCTTAACGTTAGGCGCCGGCGATGCGATTTCTCCAACGATTTCGAACGGCTTCCCTTCCGTTACCTTGATGGTTGTTGCAGTCGGCCCGCCAGCAGGCTGGTCAAGAGCGTAAAGATGCCAGCCGGCTTCGATTTCCGCGCGAAGCACAGCATCAAAGTTCTGGTCTTTTTTTACACTTCGTCCTTTAACATCGGACTCCAGACTCCATTTAGCGGGATTCTGCGCAACCGCAGCTATAGGAAGCAGCAAAATGAACAATAGAATTTTCAAATTAAATTTTCGCATCGGGCAATCCAATATTATTATCAATTGCGGCTATCCACAACACTGCCAAAACCAAAGCGTCTTTTGCACAAACAATATTATCTCTACTATAATTATGCTTTTACGCATTGTTTATATTTCCACCTTATCCACGGAGGATTTGATTTTGCCAAAGACAGCTACGAGCAGTAAAAGTTCAACAACAACCTCAAAGAATTCAGGAAACGGTACAAATAAAACTCTCGTGAAGGGCGTAGGCACCGATTTTGTCGATGTTGAACTTGCTAAAGCCGAATATATAAAACGTCGAAAATCTCAACTCGAATCTATAAAGAAGACCGATAAGAAACTGCTTCGTGAGATGCTTTACCAGATGGTTTTGGGTCGCCGTTTCGAAGAAAAATGCGCGGAAGTTTACCGGATGGGCAAGATCGGCGGGTTTTGTCACCTCTATATCGGCCAGGAAGCGATTGCCGTCGGTTCGATGATGGCGCTGCGGCCTAACGATATGGTCATCACAGCCTACCGCGATCACGTTCAGGCGATGGTCAAGGGCATGACGCCCGAATCCGTTATGGCCGAACTTTACGGCAAGGAAGGCGGCTGTGTGAAGGGCAAGGGCGGCTCGATGCACATGTTTTCCAAGGAGCTTCAATTCTACGGCGGACACGGTATCGTCGGCGGGCAGATTGGCGTGGGGACCGGAATGGCATATGCCGCAAAATATAAGGGCACCGATCAGGTTGCGCTGTGTTTCTTTGGCGAGGCCGCCGTGAATCAGGGAATGTTTCACGAATCGCTGAATATGGCCCAGCTTTGGAAGCTGCCGTGCATCTATATCTGCGAAAATAATCAATACGGCATGGGAACATCGCAAAAGCGGGCGATGAGTATCAGCAGCATCGCGAAGAAAGGAGACGCTTACGGAATCCCGAACGAGTTTGTCGACGGAATGGATGTAATGGCTGTTCGCGACGCAACGCTGAGAGCGATAGAGCGTGCAAGAAAGGACGGATCACCGACGCTTCTGGAGATTCGAGCCTATCGTTTTATGGGACATTCGATGTCCGATCCGGGCAATTACCGCACCCGCGACGAAATCAAAAAATATCAGGAACGCGACCCGATCGTGCTGTTTAAAGACAGCTTGAAAGAGTCGAAAGTACTGAGCGATAAAGATTTCGAAAAGATCGAACAGGAAGCCGTCGAAGCGGTCG
>JACDAY010000065.1 GCA_013695195.1 Blastocatellia bacterium
TTCAGCCACCCGCTACCGCAGGTGGTTCTGACTTTGAGCTTTATGAATATACAAATGTCCGCAGTACGATCGATTGCAGCAGTCCGATCAAGATCAAAACGAGCATCGCGGATATATCAAACATCCCAATGGGCGGGATCAGCCTTTGCACGGGAAGCATGATCGGATCGGTTACTTTTTTTACAAAACCCAAAAACGTGTTTCGCGGGAAAACTAACCAGGACGAAATGAAACGAATAAAAATGAACAGGATCAAAACGCTCAGCAGCCCATAAAGTACAAAACCGATAAAGACCTTTGGATTGCCACTGGCGACACCGGCCGATAAACCGTCGATTATAAAAAATGTGTCGTAGATAATCCGCGTGGCAAAATAGGTGAGGATGAGGGCGACAAATATCGTAACAAGTGGTGCCAGACGCGTATCAACCCGAAAATTCGCCAGAAATCTTGCTGCCGGATAAACAAACCGTTCTGTGATCTTTCTTATCTTAAATCCGAATCTACCGATTCGGCCAAACGGATTCGGATCCGCATAATTGAAGATCATTCGCAGGATCAAAAGGGAAAGGAAAACAAAAAAAGCTCCCCAAATAATCATTGCAACTATCGGATATACTGTTGATGAAAGCATATTCTTTTCGTAATGCCGGCATTTGCGGCGTTACATTCTTCCCCCAAAGATCGCGGTTCCGACTCGTACAATCGTCGCGCCTTCCTCAATTGCAATCTCAAAATCGAGACTCATTCCCATTGATAGCTCGCCTTTGCCGCGAAAAAAAAAGTTCTTTTTCAAAAGTTCATCGCGAATCTCGCGCAAACGACGGAAAAAGGGCCGGGCATCATCCGGATTCTCAAAATACGGCGGCAATATCATCAAACCATCGAACTTTAAACACTTACAGCCCCTAAGCAATGCTGCCAATTCGGATAACTCACTCTCAGCGATGCCTGATTTTGTCGCCTCGCCAGCCAGATCGACGTGCGCGAATACCGACAAATGCTCACGGCCATCCTCCAAACAAATACGCTCCAAACGCTCCGCTAGTTCGACGGAATCGAGTGAATGAATCACATCGAATAGCTGAACGGCCTTTCGGGCCTTGTTAGATTGCAGATGCCCGATCAAATGCCACTCGGCTGCTTCCCGGCCAATGTCCGCGATCTTCCCTTCGGCTTCCTGGACCTTATTTTCGCCAAGAATCGTTGCTCCGGCCGCGATCGCTTCCTTTATAATCCCAGCCGGATGAGTCTTGGTCACAGCAACGAGCTTTATTTCGTCCGCACTTCTGCCCGAACGCCGCGCCGCCTGCTCGATTCTACTTCGGACTTCCGCTAAATTTTGCTTTATGGCTGTATGCACACTTCAAATATAGCAAATCCGCACGGCTTTCTTGAATTTCCATGTTTGAATACGTATTATCATAGTTCGGATATGCGGACGTGGCGGAACTGGTAGACGCGCGGGTCTCAGAAGCCCGTGGGAGCAATCTCGTGATGGTTCGATTCCATTCGTCCGCACCAATTGAAGGATGAAATATGAGGAATGAGGGATGAATTTTCTTCATTCCTTCTTTGCGTTCTTTGCGTGTGAAACTCTTCCCCGTTTAACTTATGATTTATCAAATCGGGCATATAATCTAAGCTGCCGCACGCTGAAATTTCATCCTCCTTGGATTTCCTCTTGGCTGAAAACAGAGAAACGCTGTATATTAGGTCCAAATCCCACTTTTGGAGAATATTAAAATGAAACAATTACTCGCCATAATCTGCGGTCTGATTTTTACTTCTTCGCTCGTATTGGGTCAAAACAATGCAACTACAGCCACAGACAAGAAAGAAGTAATCGCTCCGGGCAGCAATCTGGTTGTTCAGGGCATTCCGCCGGTAACTGCGGATCTGGCTCAATCTGTCAAAAAATATACCGAAGCCATACCCGTGTCCTTATCCTCCTGGCACCCGACCAAGCGTGAGATGCTGGTTGTAAAACGCGCCGGCAATACCGCGCAGGTTCATATCGTTACCTCGCCGCTGGCAAAACCAAAGCAGCTCACCGATTTCCCGGATCCTGTCGGGGGAGGATCGTATCAACCTACATCAGGCAATTTTTTTACCTTTTCCAAGGCAAGCGGGGGCAACGAGATCAGTCAACTATATCGTTACGATCTGGGAACTGGTGCCGTTAAGCTTGTAACTACTGATGATAAAAAGCGGATAGGCGGCGGCCCGTGGTCGACCGCGGGTGACCGCAGAGCTTACACGGCGGTAATGACCGGGAAAGGAACTTCGAGCGAGAACTTCAAAACCGAACTGCACGTCGTGAATCCAGCCGATCCGGCTTCGAGCCGTTCGGTTGTGAATTTTGATGGAGTCGGCTGGGGGCCGGTGGCCTGGTCGCGGGATGACAAGAAATTATTGATCGGGCAATACGTGTCGGCAAATGAGAGTTACCTGTGGCTGCTTGACGTGGCGACCGGTGAAAAATCGATGCTTATACCAAAAGTAGAAGGCGAGAAAGTAGCTTACGGTGACGCCGAATTCAGTAAGGATGGGAAGGGTTTATACTTCACGTCGGACAAGGATTCTGAATTTCAGCGTTTAGTGTACATGGATCTAGCCACAAACAAGATCACGCCGCTGACATCGCATATCAACTGGGACGTTGACGGATTTGAGCTTTCTCACGATGGCAAGTTGATAGCCTTTGTTACAAACGAGGATGGGTTTTCGAAACTCCATCTATATGACATTGCGTCCGGCAAAGAGCTTAAAACGCCAAGGCTCCCTGCTGGCGAGATGGGGGGTTTCGCGTTTCATAGAGCAACCAACGAGCTTGGTTTTACGATTCGCTCGTACCAATCAATTGCCGATGTTTACTCGCTCGATCTAAAGACGATGAAGACGACGCATTGGGCAAAGGCGGATCTTAACGGTTATGAAACTAAAGGCCTGCGCGAACCCGAGTTGATTCGTTGGAAGAGTTTTGACGGCAAGACGGTCTCGGGATTTATAAACCGCCCGCCTGCAAAATTCACCGGAAAACGGCCGGTAATGATCAGTATTCACGGCGGCCCTGAAGGACAAGCTAGGCCGGGCCCGCTCGGACGCGCGGGATATATTGTCAATGAACTGGGAGTTGCCGTAATTGGACCGAACGTTCGCGGTTCCTCTGGCTACGGTAAGACGTTTCTGCAGCTTGATAATGGTTTTAAAAGGGAAGATTCGGTCAAAGACATAGGAGCGCTTTTGGATTGGATCGCCACTCAGCCCGATCTGGACAAAGATCGCATAATGGTAACCGGCGGCAGCTACGGCGGGTATATGACACTGGCAGTTGCAACGAATTATAACGACCGGATATGCTGCAGTCTCGACGTTGTAGGAATATCAAACTTCGTTACATTTCTAACAAACACGGAAACCTACCGGCGCGACCTTCGCCGCGTCGAGTATGGCGACGAGCGCGATCCGAAAATGCATGAGTATTTGACAAAGATCTCGCCATTGACCAATGCCAAAAAGATCACCAAGCCGCTGTTTGTCGTACAGGGGAAAAACGACCCGCGTGTTCCCTACACCGAAGCCGAACAAATTGTCGCCGCGGCCCGGAGCAACAACACACCGGTCTGGTTTCTGATGGCGAACGACGAAGGGCACGGTTTTGGCAAAAAGAACAACCAGGACTACCAGTTCTATGCCACTATCCTGTTTATAAAAGAGCATTTGCTTAAGTAGCCCAGGATTCGGAATTTTTGCCCGCGAATAATGCGAAAAAACGCGAAATAAAACAAAAATTCAGTTTTTCTTCAATCGCATTACGCGGGCGGATTTTCAATAAAATTGGTTTGACTGGCAACGTTGATGTAATAAGCCGGGTGTATGCCGCCTTGGGTTCTTTGAGGCTTTACATGAAATTTCCCGATGCGCGACGTATTTATCAACGCAGTTAAAAGCCATCAAGCTTCGTTCCGGCTCGAGCTTCTCGAAAAGCAAATCTCGCGGCTCGCTGACTATTACGAGATCGTTCATAAACACAACGAAATTCTTCACCTTGTCGCCCCAATGCCCCCCCAAGAATTTACGATCCGTCATATTCTGGAATCTCTGACGCTGCTCGAATTTCTGCCGGAAAATACCAGATTTGCCGATGTCGGCACGGGCGCGGGACTGCCTTCGATTCCGTGTCTTCTGGTTCGCGAAGACCTGCGTGCGGTTTTGATCGAATCGAAATTAAAGAAAACGAAATTTCTTGAGGAAGCCGCGGCGGAACTTAAAATCGCGGATCGCGTGCGAATCATTAACCGGCAATTCGAAGAGATCGAAGGCGGGCAGTTCACAATTGTAACCTGCCGGGCGCTCGATAAATTTTCCGACAAGGTGCCGCGGCTTTTGAAATGGTCGAAAAGACGTTCCCTGTTGCTTTTCGGCGGAAATAACTTGCGTGAGGCGTTGATTACAAGCAAATTAAGTTTTGCGGAAAAACTAATGCCTTTATCGGATCAGCGTTTTTTGTTCGTGGTTTCTAGATGAGTTTCGCAAAAACATTTTCGATAGATTTAATGGAATTTTTTTATATTAAAGGTTAAACTCGTGTACGCATGGGATACGCTAAACTTAAGGCTAAAATCAGTGTTGAAGATTATATTAGCGGCGAAGAAATCAGTCAGATACGGCACGAATTTCTCGACGGTGAAGTCTATGCGATGGCCGGAGCGAGCCAGAATCATAATCGCATTGCGATGAACTTTTCCAACACACTTTCACGCCATCTTGAAAACTCACTCTGCGAGACTTACGCGGAGGGGATGAGAGTTAAGGCGGCCGAGAATATTTTCTATTATCCCGATGTATTAGTTACGTGCGAAGGAAACTTTAAGAACCCTTATTTTTGCGAGACACCCGTACTGATTATTGAAGTAACGTTGCCCTCCACGATTCAGATCGACCGTAGAGAAAAGCTTTTGGCCTATCAACAGATGCCGAGCGTTCAGGAATATCTGGTCGTCAGTCAGGATCAGATCGCCGTTGAAATTCATCGCCGTCAGTCGGACGGACGCTGGATCACTTATTATTTCGACCGTAACGATGAAGACTTTACACTTGAATCCGTCGATCTCAAGATACTTTTAACCGATGTATATCGACGAGTCGCTTTTGAAGCCGGGGCGTAACTCTCATTTACCACTTTTTTTCGCGATCCACTCATTCACATTTTTTTCCAAAATACTTAGCGGAACCGCTCCGCTCAAAAGAACCACATCGTGAAATTCTTTGACGTCGAATTTATCGCCGAGTGCCGCGCGCGATTTAGCCCGCAGTTCCTTTATCTTTAGCTCGCCGATCTTGTATGCAAGTGCCTGGCCCGGATTGGAGATGTAACGGTCGATTTCGTTAACGATGTCCTGTTCGGTTTTAGCGGCGTTGGCCTTAAAAAAATCAATAGCCTTTTGCCGGTCCCATTTGAAATAGTGCATACCGGTATCGACTACAAGTCGAATAGCACGCCACATTTCGTAAGTTAGCTGGCCGAATTTGTCATACGGGTCCGAATACAAACCCATGTCCTCGCCCAACGATTCGGAGTACAATCCCCAGCCTTCGACAAACGCCGTGTAGCCGCCATATTTGCGAAAGTTTGGCATCTCGCCAAGCTCCTGTTGCAGCGCAATCTGGAAATGGTGGCCGGGAACGGCTTCGTGAATCGACAGTGCCATCATCTCCCATTTAGGACGCGTTTCCGGCTTATAGAGATTTACATAGTAATAGCCGGGCCGGGAGCCGTCCGCTGACGGCGCGTTATAGTACGCGGTCGTCGTATCCGGCGCGATCTTGTCGGGAATCGGGATAACGCCGTAGGGAGAACGCGGGAATGTCCTAAAAACCTTTACTGTTTCGGGATCGATGCGTTTTGAGATAGCCCTGTACGCGCTCAAAAGTTCTTCGGGTGTTTTATAAAAAAACTTAGAGTCCGAGCGAAGATAAACGAAAAATTCCAGCAAGCTTCCTTTGAAACCGACCCGGGTTTTTATCTTTTCCATCTCCGCGCGGATGCGGGCAACTTCCGACAAGCCTTTTTCGTGGATTTCTTTCGGAGTTAGATTTGTAGTCGTGTAATCGCGGGCCAGAAATTCGTAGATTTTGTCGCCACCCTTCATCTGCCAAATGCCCGCTGCCGGATAAGCGGCAGGCAAATATTCGACTTCGAAGTAAGTTTTTAGCTTTTGAAACGACGGAATAATTTTTGTGTTGATCGCCTCCTTCGCTTTTGCCCGCAAGCGCTCCTGCTCGTTTGTCGGAATATCCTTCGCAAAGTTTTTGAAGGGTGAATAAAACGAGCTTAGTTCCGCATCCCGGACAATCTGTTTATCAAGCTGCGCCGGAACGCGGGTCAGAACCTGCCCCGACCAAATCATCCCGCTAGCCTTGCCTTCACGCAGCAACGCAAGCGTCTGGTCCATAAATGCCGGAAACGCATTGAGCCGCGCAATCCAATCATCGTAGTCCTTCACCGTTTCGAAAATGATCAGATCGGCAAGCTCGTCCGCCGTCTGGATTCCGCTTCGCTGACTGATCGGCAGCAGATAAAGCCGCGTGTTGAAATTCTCTATCGACGATTCAGAATCTTGTAGAAACAGATCGTAGTTTACTTGATCCTTGACGGACAACATTGTGCGGTCGATCTGTTTGAGCCTGGCAAGAGCCTCTACGCGGCGGCGGTTGCGGGCTTCTAATGCAGAAATGCTTACGTCCTCCCAACGCGTGTTGTAACGTTTGTCGCCAAGGTAAGATGCAAACGTCGGATAGTTTTCCAGAGTCCATTGCCACTCGGAATCGAAGAAAGTGTTAAGTTTCTGCGTGTCAGGATTCGGGCTTTGAGCTATGACAGAGGAGAGGCAAAGGGTGAACAGTATTAAAATGATCGGCAGCTTCATTAAGTTTTTCTCCATTGGTAAATTCTGGTTAAGAATACACCAAAACTTCTTTATGAAAAATTTAAGAGTCGGTATTACCGAAGAATCATACAAAAAAAACCTCCCGAAGAGGTGTTTTTATTCGAATCGGAAAATGAATTGTAGGGGCAACATACATAGCTGCCTGTTGATCGGCGCCTGGGAAGGGCAGATCGCGGGGCTCTGCCCCTACAATATTTGCAGCGGCTCGGGAAGCCCACTGTCTAAAACAAATTTTTCGGGTTAGATCGGCTCAGTGGCCAGGCCCCTGTTCAGATAGTGATAAAGGTCGTTAAAGTCGAGAACTGCACGGTTTAATATCAAAGGAAGCTGCGGGATGTCATTTGTATTTACAATTAAATTGAGATTTCGAAGGAACGCGTCGTAGGCGTTCATCGTCGTGCCGCCGTCTTCCAGCGATACCAAAAAAAGCCGTCTCCTCTCGGACGAGTACATCGCGTTTGCCTTTTGCTGAAGGATTGCGGCACCGCCGAATTCCGCCGCAAAATCCGGCGAGAATATTACGATCTCGGTCTTGCCTTCGCGGAGTCGCTCGTTCGCCTGAGCCGGCGTTTCCGCTATATAAACCCTGTATCCGCTTTCGGTCAGAACCTTTGCAACCTCGTCCTTTTTCTCCCCGAGGCCCAAAAGAACACGGCGCGGCTTGGAGTCTTTTTCGTCGTCGGCATCCAAAACGGTCTTTCCGGTTTGCAGGGCAGAAAGCAGTGAACGCAGGGCGCTGTTGATCTGAAATTCGGATTCCTTTTCGGCAAATGCCTCCGACCCCCCGTTAGCTGCCGGAGCCGGCTTGTTGGCTTCGAGCTGCCGGGCGGTTGATGATCCGCGGCCCGACATGTCCTTGTTGGCACGCATCATATTCTGACAGCGCGGACAGCGGACAGTGAAATTTCCGTTAGGAATTTTCGCTTCGTCCAACTGCAGAGAAACTGAACAGTTATCACAACGAATTATCATAATAGTTTTTAGATTGTCGGTTGTCGGAATCGGTGTTCAGTCTCAACACTGAGCACCGACAAAATGACTTGAATTATTCCATCATATCCAGCACGGAGGTGGGATTTTGTACCGGCGGCGGCGGCGGAGCCATAGGCTTGGGCGGTTTTATCCCTTTTTTCGGGTTAACATAGTCCTCCGTCGATGAAAGTCCTTTGAGCTGGAGCAGAAGATTGTTCTGGTTTGTGGCAAAAGATAATCCGTCCTCAAGCGTGATTATTTTGTCTTCGATCATCCTGCGAATGACCGAATCAAAATCCTGCATTCCGTCAATTTCGCCGTCGCGGATCGCGTCCAGAAGCGTCTTGCCGTTGCTCTCGCCCTTTTCAATATATTCACGCGTGCGCGGGTTCGATTTTAGAATCTCGACAGCTGCGACACGGCCCTTCCCGTCGGCACGGGAGATCAAACGCTGCGAAACGATATAGCGAAACGTTTGCGCTAAGCGTGTGCGAATCGTCCGCTCCTCATTTTTCGGATATAGCCCGATAATGCGGTCGATTGTTTTCGAGGCGTCGATCGTATGGAGTGTAGACAAAACAAGGTGGCCCGTTTCTGCTGCTTCCAGGGCGATCTCAGCCGTTTCGAGATCACGCATTTCACCGACCAGGATCACTTTTGGAGCCTGACGCAAAGCCGCGCGCAGCGCCGATGCAAAATCTTTTGTGTCGGCACCGACTTCCCGTTGATTGATCGTGGATTTTTTGTGAGTATGGAGAAACTCGATAGGATCTTCGATAGTAACAATGTGGTAGCTTTTTATTTCGTTTATGCGGTCGATGATCGCAGCCAGCGTTGAGCTTTTTCCCGATCCGGTAGGCCCTGTCAGCAGGACGACTCCGTTGCGAATCTCGCAAATGTCTGCCAGATGCGGCGGAACGGCCAGCGATTCAAAAGTCGGGATTTCGTGCGGGATCACCCGCATCACGATAGAATACGAATTTCGCTGTTGAAAAATATTGACACGAAATCTGCATTTACCCGGCAGGGCGTAACTCAAATCCGCTGTGTGATGCTTTGCCAACTGCATTGCAGCTTCGGAATTATCCCGAAGGATCGACATGGCGATCATTTCCGTTTGAAACGCAGTCAATTTACCCAGGCCGTGCGGCTCCGAGGAATAAAGCGTGCCGCTTATCTCCACCTGCGGCTTCTGCCCGCAGGAAAAGTTAAGATCACTGACATTGTCGGAAGTGAGCAGCATATGCTCAATTATGGGTGCTATATCAAGCAGGCTCATTGGTTGGATTACTCCTGGAAAGTATCAAAAAAAGAAGGTAGGAAAAAGATTGAGCTGCGAACGCTAATTGGAAAGGCGTTTGCGTCAGAAGTATTATTGCTTATCACAATAGCTAAAAGCAAGGGTTTTTTCAATTATTTAAACAATGTTTATTACCGGCCGTTATTAAAATCCAGGAGCTCTTTCATTTTGGATGAAATATGGTCTGCATCCGACACCAAATCTCGAATAATCGCAGCCGAATCCGCACCGGCTTTGAAAACACTTTCCAGATTTACGCTTGTAATACCGCCGATGGCGACAAGCGGAAAATTGCCGACAGCTTTTTGTGCTTTCGATAAACCATCAAGCCCAACAGCCGGTTCCGGGTTTTCCTTGGTTTGGGTTGAAAAGATCGGCCCAATCGCAATGTAATTGATCGGCAGCCTTGTCGCTAAGTACGCTTGCTCCGGCGTATGAGTCGAAAATCCGATAATCGCATCGTCGCCGAGAATCCCCCGCGCATATTTTGGCGGCAGATCGTCCTGCCCGAGGTGAACTCCGTCGGCCTCCAGCGCCAGGGCAATGTCAACACGGTCGTTGATAATAATCCGCACACCGCTTTTCCGGGCGACGGCGATTGCCTTTTCCGCCGAGTCGTAAAAATCGCGCGCCGACAAATGCTTATCACGCACTTGAATAAACTCAGCTCCGCCATCTATAAGCCTTTCGACCTGCTCGGAGTGCGACAGCCCCGAAAGCACCGTGTCCGTGACAGGATAAATTTTAGGAATCTCAAGAATCAAAGTTAAAGGTTTACTGAGAGAAAGCCCTTGACTTTGATTCTTGAATTATAGGATAGACTTCATCATCAAATAGCCGTCTTCGCCGTTGTTGTAATAATTGGAAATGCGCTGAACGACCGAGTAACCGGTTTGCCGGTAAAGGCTTTGCGCGGCTATATTGCTAACCCTAACTTCGAGCACCACGGCTCCGATGCTGCGAACTTTCAGAGAGTGTTCGAGATGAGAAAGCAGGCGCTCGGCCAGCCCGCGGCGGCGATGTTCCGGTGCTATTCCGATAGTCGTTATATGCGCCGCGCCGTCTTCGCCCATTAGTATGCAAATGAAGCCGGCCATTTTATTGGTTGATGTAACTATCTGATAGGCAAGTGCATTTGGCTCGTTCAGCAGATATGCGAAGGTGTGCTTTGTATAGTTCTCTCCGTTCTTAAAACACCGCATATTCAGCCGCATTACTTCTTCCAGATGCTTCTCGGCCAAAGGTCGGATCGTATAGGAAGTCGGGGGCGCGGGCAGAAAAATCTCCGGCCGGGTATCGTATGCCGGAACGAACAAATTGTATATAGTCTCTAAAACGGCCATATTCTTACACAATCAGCATGCAGTCGCCGTAGCTGTAAAAGCGGTACCCGGAGATCACAGCGTGCTTGTATGAATCCATTATAAGTTCATGCCCGCCAAAAGTTGAAACCAAAACGAGCAAAGAGCTTTGCGGCAGATGAAAATTTGTCAACAACGCGTCTACTGCAAGGAATCTGTAACCCGGCTTAACGGTAATGTCCGCCAAACTTTTTCCGGCCGTGAATTTCCCATGCTTCGATACGACACTCTCGAGCGCCCGCGCCGTTGTTGTGCCGACGGCAACGATCCGGCGCGCTCCTTTTTTTGCCTTGTTAAGAATCTCCGCCGCCGTTTCTTCAATTTCAAACCGCTCCGGTGAAACCTTATGTTCCGACAGTTCGCTCACGCGCACCGGCTCAAACGTTCCGTATCCGACATGCAAAGTTATCTCGACTATTTCCACTCCGCGACCCCGAATCTCATCCATAATCTGAGGCGTAAAGTGTAGCCCGGCGGTCGGCGCCGCGATTGCGCCGCTTTTTTTCGCGTAAACGGTTTGGTACCGTTCACGGTCAGTTTCGTCTTGTTCTTTATCGCGTTTTATATAAGGCGGCAGCGGCGTTTTGCCGATTTCCTGCAATGCCTCTCGAAAATCGCCATCGGCCTGAAAATTTACAATAATCTTGCCGTTCGCGGTTTTTTCGATAACTTCAGCACTCAGCACGTCGCCAAAAAAAATCTTTTTCCCCGGATGAAGCCGCCGAGCCGGACGTGCGAGTGTGAGCCAAACCTTATCTTCAATCTCTTCAACCAGAAAGATCTCAATGCCGGCGCCAGTTTCCGACTTGCCCCAAAGCCTTGCGGGAAATACTTTAGTATTATTTAAAACGAGGACATCGCCTTTATTCAAATAGTCAGGGAAATGCAAAAACTCTTCATTACGCAGGGATCGTGAAGCACGATCGACCACCAGCATCCGCGAGCTTTCACGCTTCTCGAGCGGCTGCTGAGCTATTAGATTTTCCGGCAGAACAAATTGAAAATCGGAGAGCAGCATAAAAATCTCGTCCTCGAAGGTATTCGCGACATCCGTTTACATTACACAGTAAATTGATCCGCAAGCAAAAATAAAACAGCATACTGATCAGGTATGCTGTCTTTTACTGCAAATCTTTGGAAAACCAAAGATTATTAAGTTGAAATTACCTCAGTTGAATTATTTATCATAATATCACCCCCTGTAATAATATTATGCCATAACCGCAGAGACTTGCGCTAGTTATTTAAGGTAAAACAAAAATAAATGGGTTTGGAAATTATTAGTTGGTACCGGAGGTCGGACTTGAACCGACATGGGCGTTAAGCCCGCTAGATTTTGAGTGCAAGGAGCGATCTTGTCAGGATAAGTCCCGTCCAAAGGATAGGCCGCCGCCGCTCATCTTTGGCCATTACCCGATACGACCATAGGCCGCTCTTTTATAGAGCGAAGTCTCAAATAGCTGACTGGGACAGTAGAACTAGTTCAATCACCGAACAAGGTCATTGCATATAAAGCAACATCAGACGGTATTTGGTTCAATTCAAAGTTCTTTCTCAATAAACTTGAAACGCCATCCGGCGATCATTAACATTAAGCCCTGCCGCAATAAGCCTTATTCGGCAGGTCGGTCAGATTATGTGCTTGACTGCTTCTTTCATAGCTGATTTGTTCGACATCGCGTTTAGTTTAACCAAGCCCTGCACAACTAGCAACATTGTTTCGGGCGAAAGGCAACACATTAAAAAGTTTTCCGTCAACATAAAATTCAAGTTGAGCGTTTCCTTCAGCTTTCTCTCCCGTTGCAATTATAATTTTTACATCTTTAAGTGAGCGGTGCGATAAATACGCTTTGACAAAATTCAGCCGCGTCCGATTATATTTTGCCGATTTTTCGCTTTTACCCACACGCCCGATAACAATTATGGATTCATATTTGTTTTTTTGAACTTTGTAAACTATAGCGTCAATGTAAAACAATACCTCTTCGCAATTAACCGGCGTGGTCGGAAAGCAATATGGCAATGCGCGAACTTCTGGCGGTGTGCTTGCAGTATCTTCGGGAGCTATCGGACGACACGGTGCGTCTTTAGATTTTTCTTGCGCGAAAAGGCTGCTTGCTGCCAAGAAAAAACAAAACGCAAGAGTTGTGAATATAAAAAGTTGTTTAGATATTTGTTTAATCTTTATCAGCATGGGTTTGTACGAAACAAGAAGATGTCGAACGATTGAATTGACGTGGGGCGAAACCGAATTCACGCAAGCTAAAGTTTAACGGACGACGTGATAACAAAGTCGCTGTTTCGCCCTCACGTCCATTGAATTGTTAGCCGCGTCGTTAATTTTCTGCTCCCAACATCTGACGCAAATTACTTCCGGCTTTGAACTGCCAATCTCCATTTAGCAGAATGTCCCAAACG